>JAFMMJ010000101.1 GCA_017859785.1 Ilumatobacteraceae bacterium | reverse complement strand
CAACGCGGTGGGCACGAGAGGAACCTAGACGGCGCCCGGGTTGACGTTCTGTACGGCCCAGCATCGGGGCCTCGGACTACAGCGCGGCGACGATCTCCGCCATCAACTCGCCCGCCTCGGTCGGGTTCTGACCGACCCGAACACCCGCCGCGGCGAGGGCGTCCATCTTGCCCTGGGCCGTGCCCTTGCCGCCGGAGACGATCGCCCCGGCGTGTCCCATCTTCTTGCCAGCCGGAGCGGTGACCCCTGCGATGTAGGCGCTCATCGGCTTCGAGACGTTGGCTGCGATGAACTCCGCCGCCTCCTCCTCAGCTGATCCGCCGATCTCGCCGATCATGATGATCGCGTGGGTCTCGGGGTCGGCCTCGAACTCGCGAAGGCAATCGATGAAGTTCGTACCGGGCACCGGATCGCCGCCGATGCCGACACAGGTCGACACGCCGATCCCCTTCTCCTTCAACTCATGGAGGGCCTGGTAAGTGAGGGTGCCCGAACGGCTCACGATGCCGACGTTCGGACCATCCGCGCTCGGGGGCAAGGCGATCTCACCAGCGGTGATCCCGATATTGCACTTCCCGGGGCTGATGATGCCTGGGCAGTTCGGGCCGAGCAGGCGAGTACCCGGATAGTCGCGCACGAGGGTGTTGAAGACCTTCGCCTCATCTTGAGCAGGAATGCCCTCGGTGATGCAGACCACGAACCCGACACCCGCGGCTGCCGCCTCGAGGATCGCGGCCGGAGCGGCCTTCGGCGGCACAGCGACGAACGAGGCGTCGGCACCGGTAGCGGCCACGGCCTCAGCGACCGAGTCGAAGACGGGAATGCCCTCGACGTCTTGACCCCCCTTCCCGGGGGTGACCCCGGCGACCACGTTGGTGCCGTAATCCCGATTACGAAGGCCGTGATACTTGCCTTGGCCTCCGGTCAGACCCTGAACGATCACCTTGGTGTCGGCGTTGACGAAGATCGACATGTTGATACCCGCTTCTTCCTAGACGTTCCGATTCAGTTCTTGCCGGCGAGGGCCACGGCCGCGCGCGCCGCGTCGAGCATGGTGGCTTCGGACCGCAGCCGCGACTCCGGGATACCGGCCTCAGCGAGGATGCGACGGCCCTCCTCAGCGTTGGTGCCGTCGAGGCGGATCACGATCGGCGCGCGCAACTCGACCCGGCCGAGCGCCTCGACGATGCCTTTAGCGACCTCCTCACCGCGGGTGATGCCACCGAAGATGTTGATGAAAATCGACCGAACATCCTGATCGAAGTTGATCACCTCGAGAGCGGCCGCCATCACATCGGCATTGGCACCGCCGCCGATATCAAGGAAGTTCGCCGCAGTGCCACCCACCTGGTTGACAACGTCGAGGGTCGACATCGCGAGACCAGCTCCGTTGGCGATGATTCCGACCGAGCCCTCGAGACCGATGTATTGCAGTCCGTTGCGCTTCGCGAGCTGCTCACGATCGTCGAGCACCTCGGTCGCGGCGTACGCCTCCCACTCCGGATGACGGAAGGCGGCGTTCGAGTCGAGGCTCACCTTCGCGTCGAGGGCGTGCACCTCGCCGGTCGGCTTCAAAATGAGCGGGTTGATCTCCGCGAGATCGCAGTCACCCTCGGTGAAGCAGCGATAGAGCTTCACCAAGATGTCAGCAGCGCCGTCGAGGGCGCGCTCGGGAAGCTTCGCGTCGACAGCCGCCTGGCGAGCCGTCGCGAGATCGAGACCGTCCACCGGATCGATATACAACTTCACGATCGCGTCGGGATCGCTCTCGGCAACCGCCTCGATCTCGACACCGCCCTGGGCCGAGAGCATCAGGAGGTGCTTCTTCGCGGCGCGGTCGAGGGTGAAGCTCGCGTAGTACTCCTCCTCGATGTCCGAGGCGTGCTCCACCCAGAGTCGCTCGACAAGGTGACCCTTGATGTCCATACCGAGGATGTTCCCGGCGTGGAGCCGCACCTCGTCGGCATCGGCGGCGAGCTTGATACCGCCCGCCTTTCCTCGTCCGCCGACTTGCACCTGTGCCTTGACGACGACCGGGTAGCCGGCTCCCTCGGCGGCTGCGACCGCCTCGTCGACGGTGAGGGCGACGTCGCCCGCGCTCACCGGGATGTCGTAGCGGGCGAAGTACTGCTTGCCCTGATATTCGAACAGATCCACGTGTCAGTCCTCTCGTTCGTCGAGTGCGGATTCGAGCCAAGAGCTGATGCCCTTCAGCGAGGCTCCGGGTTGGAAGATCTCGGCAACACCTTGCTCTCGAAGCGCCCTGGCATCGGCATCGGGGATTACCCCGCCGCCGAACACGAGCACATCAGCGAGTCCTCGATCACCGAGTTCGGACATGACCCGGGGGAAGAGGGTGAGATGCGCCCCCGAGAGAAGGGAGAGACCCACCGCATCGGCGTCCTCTTGGAGCACCGTCTCAGCGATCTGCTCTGGGGTCTGGTGAAGGCCGGTGTAGATGACCTCGAAACCGTGGTCGCGTAACGCCCGGGTGATGGTCTTGGCCCCTCGATCGTGGCCGTCGAGGCCCGGCTTGCCCACAACGACGCGATAGGGACGCTTCACAAGTGGATGACCCTATTCGCTGCGCCGGCGGCACGACCAACCGGCGACTCCTCGCGGATCCCCCTTTCGCAACCCACCGATCGGTGTTGTGATACCGATCTGGTATCGTGCCTCGCATGGCCTTCACTCTGCGCACTGACCCTGCGCTCGAAGCTGCCCTGACGGCCCTAGCCGAATCGGAGTCCATCTCCCGTCAAGAAGTGATCAGGAGAGCAGTTATGGAACGATTCGAACGCGCGGGCCACCGCGACGCGGTCTCAGAGTCCGCCTCGCGGATGATCGATCGATGGGGCGACGTGCTCGATCGACTCGGTTCCGAATGAGCAGCGCTACCTATCTCGATCTCGACGACATCCTCGGATTGATCCGACTCCTCGATGTCGGTCCGGTGCGCGACCTCGGCCTCATCGATTCGGCCGTCGCCCGCCCGAGATCCTCCGCCTTCGGAGAAGATGCCTACCCGACGATCGAGTTGAAGGCCGCTGCCCTTCTGCACTCGCTCGCCGCTAATCACGGTCTCGTCGACGGCAACAAACGTCTTGCCTGGTTGTCAACGACGGTCTTCTGCGACATCAACGGCCTCGAGTGCGAACTCGGCGACTCCGAGGCCTTCGACCTGGTCTGGGAAGTCGCCGCTGGACTCAACGATCTCGATGCCATCGCAGCTCGACTCAAGCTCCGGCCGTCAGATGGCGCGCGGACAACCTGAGCGACCACACTGTCGTGGTGCGCCTCCCCGAGTTCCGCAGCCCCCTCGCGAGAGCGGTC
>JAFMMJ010000047.1 GCA_017859785.1 Ilumatobacteraceae bacterium | reverse complement strand
AGCTGAGACCGCGAAGAGACCCTCGGGCGGAAGCGGGCGTCGGGTGCCGGTCACCCCGTGAGTTTGCTCAACCGACGCCCCCGGGTGGTGCCATGCTGTCATCGTGCCTGGCGACGGTCACCTCTTCGCCCGCGGTGTCGATCTGCCGGTCGCGGCATCGGCCTCGGGATCGGTGATCACCACCGTCGATGGGGTGGAGTACCTCGACGGCGCGGGCGGTGCGATCGCCTCATCGATCGGGCATGGTCGTCGGGAGGTCGTCGACGCCATGTCCGCGCAGGCCGCTGCGGTCGACTACGTGCACGCGACCCAGTTCACCACCGAGTCGGCGGAGCGATTCGCTGGTCGGGTCGCCGCGGTGGTGCCGGTGGATGGTGCGCGGGTGTTCCCGGTGAGCGGGGGGAGTGAGGCGAACGAGACCGCGCTGAAACTCGCCCGCGCCTTCCATCTCGCGAACGGCGATGCCGACCGTCACGTGATCGTCGCTCGGGTGGGCGCGTACCACGGGAATTCGCGAGGGGCCTTAGATGCCTCCGACCGGTTGGGTCTTCGAGCGGGCTACGAGCCGTGGCTCGGTCAGACCGAGCGGGTGCCGGCGGTGAACCCACTGCGCGACGGACGCAGCGGCGTGGAGCACGCTGAGGCGCTGGCCGAGACGATCGATCGAGTGGGTGCCGAGCGAGTGGCGGCCTTCATCGCGGAACCGGTGAGTGGCGCGACCCTCGGAGCGGTCGTGCCGCCGGACGACTACTGGCCCGCGGTCGCGCGGGTGTGTCATGAGCGTGGCGTCCTGTTGATCGCCGATGAGGTCATGACGGGATTTGGGCGCACTGGTCGCTGGTTCGGAGTCGACCATTGGGGTGTTCGGCCCGATCTCGTAACGGCGGGTAAGGGCGCCTCGAGCGGATATTGGCCGCTCGGGCTGTGTGTTGCCTCCGGCCCGGTCTACGAGGCAGTCGTCGATGTGTTCGCCCACGGTTTCACCTGGTCACACCATCCGGTTGGCTCCGCCGTTGGTGAGGCGGTACTCGATGTGATCGAGGCTGAGTCGCTGGTCGACAACGCCGCGGTCGTCGGCGATCAGATCCGGGCTCGTCTCAGGGAGGAACTCGGCACCCATCCGAACGTCGCCGAGGTTCGAGGTCTCGGCATGTTGACCGGGGTTGAGTTCGTCGCTGATCGTTCGACCCTTGAGCCGTTCCCGCGGTCGGAGGGTGTGTGCGAGCGGGTGGTGCGCGCCTGTCTCGATCGTCGGATGACGGTCTATCCCTGCACCTCGGCCGTTGACGGTCGAGTGGGGGACGCGGTGCTTCTCGGTCCGCCGTTGTCGGTGTCGGTCGCTGATGCCGATGCGATGGTCGATCGACTGATCGACGCGATCCGCTCGGTGCTCAGCCCCGCATGACGCGGGTGCGCGACTGCTCGCGCATGTACTGCTGCAGGTAGTTCGGGCCGCCAGCGAGGTTGCCGTTGGTGCCGCTTCGTTTCCAGCCGCCGAACGGTTGCACTCCAGGCCATGCCCCGGTGGTGGCCCCGGCGGGTCGGTTCACGTAGATCACGCCGGCCTCGATTCGCGAGTGGAAGCGTTCGATCTCGTCCTCATCCTCGCTAAAGAGTCCGGCGGTCAGGCCGTAGGGGAGGGCGTTCGACAGGGTGATGGCCTCGTCGAGACCGTCGACCGCTCGCACGGCGATGATCGGGCAGAAGAGCTCGGTGGTCCAGATCGTCGAATCGTCGGGCACCGTGACGACGGTGGGGGCCACGAAGTTGCCGGCGGCGAGTGGGCCGTCGGAGAGACGGCGACCACCGGTGAGCACCTCTCCGGTGAGCCGGGCGTCGGCGATCGCTGCCTCGTAACGCTCGAGGGCTCGGTGGTCGACGACGGGCGACAGGAATCCACCGGGTTCGAGAGGTCCGGTGTTCGGGATGGCTTCGGCGCGTTCCACGAGTCGGCGGGTGAACTCCTCAGCGACCGCACGATCGACGTATACCCGCGAGGCGGCGGAGCATTTCTGACCGGCGAATCCGAACGCGCTCCGCGCGGTCCCCTCCACGGCCAGATCGAGATCGGCCTGTGCGGTGACGATGACTGGGTTCTTGCCGCCCATCTCGCAGATCGCCGGTTTCGGGTGACGCGCTGAGAACGACTGGAGAATCGACATGCCGACCTCGGCCGAACCGGTGAAGGTCAGACCGTCCACACCCGGGTGATGGACGAGAGCCGAGCCGATGTCGCCTCCTCCGGTGAGCAGATGGATCACCCCGGTCGGGACGCCGGCGTCGAGGAGCGCGTCGACCACGAGGTGTGCCGACAGCGACCCGATCTCGGAGGGCTTGATGATCACGGCGTTACCGGCCAGGAGGGCCGCGCCGGCCGGCCCGCCGGTCAGCGCGTTCGGGTAGTTGAAGGGACCGATGACCGCCCACACGCCATATGGGCGGAGGTGGTCGCTCGTGACCTCGAGTTCGTGGAATCGCTCCATCGGCTGCGCGAAGCCGTCGTGGCGCCGCATGGAGTGGGACGCGTACCGGATGAGATCGGCGGTCTCCTCGACCTCGCCGATGGCCTCCAGCCGGTTCTTCCCGTTCTCCCATGACAGCGCGGCGCCGTCACGGATCGAGCGTTCCGAGATCAGGTCGGCGGCGCGTTCGAGGATGTCGCAGCGCTCCTGCCATGGGGTGGCTGCCCACGCCGGCTGAGCCGTTCTCGCGGCGGTGACGGCGCGGTCCACGTCGTCGGCTTCCGCGATCGCGAAACGGCCGACTGTGAGCGAGGTGTCCACCGGCGACACGGTGGCGAAGGTCGGGCGCGTGAGTCGTTGCCCGTCGATGATGAGCGGATGCTCCGCTCCGAGCGAGGCGGCGACGTCCGCTGATGCCTCGGTGTAGGCGTTCTGGAGTTGTTCGTCGTCGGCGGTGAGGGTCGCGTAGGTGACGCGGAAACCACTCATCGAGGTCAGTCGAAGAGTTCGGGGTCGGTCGAGCAGATCTCCTGCCAGAGCGGCTGGAAGGAGAACCATCCGGCGAGGTGGTGACCGGTCTGCTCGAACGTGTACTGGGCGTACTCGTGGCGGATCTCGATCGGATCGCCGGCGGCCATCGCCGCGAGTTGTGCCTGGCAGTTGCGCTCCATGGTGATGAACCAGAAGGCGGCCTCGTCGACGGTCTCCCCAACGGTGAAGAGGCCGTGGTTCTGGTGGATGGCCGCCTTGCCGGTCGGGAACTTGGCGGCGAACTCCTTGCCGGCGTCAACTTCGAACACCACGGCGCCTCCCTGCTCGGAGATCACCGTGTGGTCGCCGTAGAACATGCAGGAGTCCTGGGTGATCGGGGCGAGCGGGATGCCGAGTGAGGCGAAGGCCTTGCCGTAGACCGAGTGGGAGTGTGCCGCGGCGATCACGTCGGGTCGCGCGGCATGGATCGCCGAGTGCAACACGAACGCGGCCCGGTTCACGGGGGCGTCGCCGACGACGACCTCGCCGTGATGGTTCACGAGGAGCAGGTCACTCGAACGCATGAGCCGGAAGCTCTTGCCGAAGGGGTTCACCCAGAAGTGGTCGGGTTGGATCGGGTCGCGGACGGTGATGTGCCCAGCGACTCCTTCTCCGAATCCGAGCCGTCCGAAGATGCGGAGTGCGCCGGCGAGCTTGGCCTTTCGATTGACGCGCTCGACCTCGGGGTCGTCGGCCGGTTCGGGATGGAACGAGATGATCGGCTGGTCGGTGAGTGCCATGGAATCACGGTAGTCGTTGCAAATCTGGTGGGTTGGTGGCGGAGCGGTCGAACTGGATTGGTTGGCGGGTGCCACGATGGGGAGGTGACCAGCGTGAATCGTCCTGTGGTGCCGGCTTCGATCTCTCCTCCCGCGGCTGCTTACGCGCATGCGGTGCTGACCGAGGGTGCAGGCCGGATGCTGCACACCTCGGGTGTCGTGCCGATCGCCACTGACGGTTCGGTTCCGGTGTCGATCGGTGAGCAGGCAGCGATCGTGTGGGCGAATATCGCGGCGATGCTGGCTGAGGCGGAGATGTCGATGAGCGACATTGTCTCGGTGACCACCTATGTGGTGGCGGGAGAGGATCTGGCTCCGGTGATGGCGGCTCGCGACGCCGCGCTCGGCGGGCATCTCGCTGCCTCGACGCTGGTGACGGTGCCCGAGCTCGCTCGACCTGAGTGGCGGATGGAGATCGCGGTCATCGCCGCAGCCGGCTCACCTGCCTAGGGTCGAGGCATGCGCCTGAGCCGTGTGATCCGACCGTTCGCTGTGGCGTCGATGGCGCTCGCCGTCTCGGGATGTATCGCTATCGACTACGGCATCACCGTCGAGGAGGACGGCTCCGGCTCGGTCGAGGCGAGTCTCGGGCTCGACATCGGCGTGCTGTCGGCCTTCGCGGGTGACGAGATCGATCGCGAGGAGGCCTGCGCCGACTTCTCGGCTGAGTTCGATCAGCCTGATGGGGTCACTTCGGAATCCTTCGATGAGGGCGACATCTGCGGTCTGCGTATTCGAGCCGCTTGGGATGCTTCCGACGATGCGGAGAGCTCGCTCGCCGCGGTGCTCGACGACGACACGATCAGCCTCGGCCGCACCGGTGATGGCGGGTGGCGCATGGAGTTCCCGTTCGGTGACGATCTCCTCGGCGACGCCACCGGTGGTGACGAGGGAATGGACGAGTTCGCGAGGCTCTTGCTCGGCGACGCCAGTTTCGTCGTCCGGTTGACCCTCCCGGGGTCGCCGGTCGATCACAACGCCGATGAGGTGTCGGGTTCCACGTTCACGTGGGATGTCGATCTGCTCGACCCTCCGGAGACGTTGTACGCCGAGACCGGTCCCGCTGATGAGGCGTCGGCCGCGGGCGTCGTCGTGATCGTCCTGGCGGTCATCGCGGTCGTCGGTCTCGTGGCGGTCTTCGCGGTCACCTCCCGGAGGGGTCGCTCGGGTTCCTGACCTCCTACGCTTGGTGCATGTCTGACGACGTGCGCCGAACCGATTCCGGCATCGAGATCCGTTCGCTCTACACCGAGGGCGACCTGGATGGCTGGGATGCCGCCGAGCGCCTTGGTCTTCCGGGTGAGGCACCGTTCACCCGCGGGGTGTACCCCTCGATGTACCGGGGTCGTCTCTGGACGATGCGTCAGTACTCGGGTTTCGGCGACGCTGCGTCGACGAATCAGCGGTTCCGTTTCCTGCTCGAGGCGGGTCAGACGGGCCTGAGTTGCGCCTTCGACCTCCCGACCCAGATGGGCTACGACTCCGACCATCCGCGCGCTGAGGGCGAGGTCGGCAAGGTGGGGGTGGCGATCGACTCGATCGATGACATGCGCACCTTGTTGGCGGGTATCCCCCTCGACACGGTGACCACGTCGATGACGATCAACTCGACGGCCGCGATCCTGCTGCTGATGTACGAGATCGTCGCCGAGGAGCAGGGCGTCGCGTCGGATCGCATCTCGGGCACGATTCAGAACGACCTGCTCAAGGAGTACATCGCGCGCGGCACCTACGTGTATCCGCCGAAGCCGTCGATGCGGATTATCACCGACATCTTCGGGTACTGCTCGGAGAACATCCCGCGGTGGAACACGATCTCGATCTCGGGGTATCACATCCGTGAGGCCGGTTCGACGGCGGTCCAGGAGATCGCCTTCACGATCGCGAACGCCATTGCGTACGTGCAGGCGGCCATTGATGCCGGCCTCGACGTGGACGACTTCGCGCCGCGCTTGTCGTTCTTCTGGAACGGTCACAACCACTTCTTCGAGGAGGTGGCGAAGTTCCGCGCGAGTCGTCGGATCTGGCATCGGGTGATGACGGAGCGGTTCGGCGCGAAGGACCCGCGTTCCGCGATGTTGCGTTTCCACACGCAGACCGGTGGTTCGACGCTCACCGCGCAGCAGCCGGTCAACAACGTGGTGCGGGTGGCCTTGCAAGCGCTCGCCGCGGTGATGGGTGGCACCCAGTCGCTGCACACCAACGGCTTCGACGAGGCGCTGTCGTTGCCGACTGAGGACGCGGCCCGGCTTGCGCTTCGCACCCAGCAGATCATCGGCTACGAGGCGGGGGTGACCGACACGCCCGATCCGTTGGCTGGTTCGTATCTGGTGGAGTCGATGACCGACGAGATCGAGCGACTCGCGTGGGAGTACATCGAGCGGATCGACGAGATGGGTGGTGCGGTCGAGGCGATCGAGGCGCACTTCCAGCAGGACGAGATCGAGCAGGCCGCGTATGAGTACACGAAGTCGATCGACGATGACGAGCGGGTGATTGTCGGGCTCAACCGGTTCACGGTCGACGGCGAGCCTGAACCGGATGTCTTCCCGATCGATCCGAGCCTGGAGACCTCCCAGCGGGAGCGTCTGGCGGCGTTCAAGGCGAACCGCGACATGGCGCAGGTGTCGGCGCGTCTCGCTGAGGTGTCCGAGACGGCGCGGGGGACCGGCAATCTCTTGCCGCCGATGAAGGAGGCGCTGCGGGTTGGGGCGACGCTCGGTGAGGTGAGCGACGCCCTTCGCGAGGTGTTCGGCACCTATCAGCCCTGATCAGGCCTACTGATCGGGCCGGTGACCTAATTCACGACTAGCCGAATCGGGTTTGTCGGAATACACTCCCCAGACGTGGGGTTGACCGCGTCATGAGCCAGACCTTCGCGACAAGTGGAACGCATCCGCTGTTCGCCTCGACCGCCCTGCCGGGGGTCAACGGTGGAGTGCTCGACCTGATCGGGAACACCCCGTGCGTCGATGTTTCGAACCTCTCGCCGAACCCCGATGTTCGGATCGTCGCGAAGCTCGAGATGCAGAACCCGTTCGGGTCCGTGAAAGATCGCATCGCCAAGGCGATGATCGAGGCCGCCGAGGCTGATGGCTCCCTCAGCCCGGGCCAGACGATCATCGAGCCGTCCTCGGGCAACACCGGCATCGCCCTCGCCGCGATCGCGCGCCTGAAGGGCTATCCCATCAAGATCCTGCTCCCTGAGAGCGTCTCCATCGAGCGTCGTCAGATGCTCGAGATCATGGGCGCCGAGATCATCCTCACCCCCGGGGCCGAGGGATCCAACGGCGCCGTGCGGCGGGCCACCGAGATGGCGGCTGACCATCCGGAGTGGCGTCTCATCTACCAGTACGGCAACGAGGCGAACCCGCGCGCTCACTACGAGGGCACCGGCCCTGAGATCTGGCGCGACGTCCCCGACATCACGCATTTCGTCGCCGGTCTCGGCACGAGCGGCACGCTGATGGGCACCGGACGGTTCCTGAAGGAACAGAACCCCGACATTCAGATCGTCGCGGTGGAGCCGCCGCTCGGTGAGAACGTCGAGGGTCTCCGAAACATGGATGAGGGGTACATCCCCCCGGTGTTTGAGAAGTGGAACGGCTACGAACTGCTCGACCGTAAGCGGGTCGTTCGTCCGCGCGAGTCGATTGAGTGGACGCGTCGGCTGGTGTCGGAGTGCGGCATCTTCGCCGGCATCTCGAGTGGCGCGGCGCTGGCTGGGGCCGCGAAGGTGGCCGCGGGGATCGACCGAGGGGTCATTGTGTTCATCGTGTGCGATGGTGGCTGGAAATACCTCTCGACTGGCGCCTACACCGTCGATCTCGACGTCGCTGAGGCGAACGCGAGCTCGATCATCTACTTCTGATCGCGCCGCGAACTCACGTCACCTTCCGAGGTGAACTCAGAGTGAACGAGAGATGACATCGAGGTGAACGACACGGGTTAGTGTCGATGCTCGCATGTCGGATCGTGGGCCTGTCCAGTTCGAATCAGCCGCCCGCCTCCTCCGATTCGCGGTCGTTCTCGGCCTGATCTACCTCTTCCTCGCCGGCGTGTCATCGCTCGAGGGCGGCATCAAGGTGATGGGGGCCGACACTCAAGAGCGCCTGTTCTCGAACGTGTCGCATCCGATCGCCGGCCTCTTCATTGGCCTGCTCGGCACGGTGTTGGTGCAGTCCTCCTCGGCGAGCACCTCGGTGATCGTTGGGCTCGTGGCCTCGGGGGCGCTCGGACTCGAGGCGGCCGTGCCGATGATCATGGGGGCGAACCTCGGCACGACGGTCACCAACACCCTCGTGTCGCTCGGTCACGTCCGTCAGTCGAACGAGTTCCGCCGCGCGCTCGCTGCCGCGACGGTGCACGACTTCTTCAACGTGATGGCGGTCATCGTGCTCCTGCCGTTCGAGCTGGCGACCGGGCTGCTCTCGCGACTCGCCACCGGCACCGCCGATCTGCTCATCGGATCGGGGGGCGCTGAGTGGGAGAGCCCGTTGAAGGCGCTGGTGAAGGCGCCGGTATCAGCGCTGAAAGACGGCCTCAAGTCGGCCGGGTTCGACGGAAACGCGCTCGGTATCTCGATGGTCGCCGTCGGCCTTGTGGTCGTGTTGATCTCCCTCATTTCGATCACGAAGAACATGAAGCAGTTGATCGCCGCGCGACTCGAGCGATCGATGAACCGCGTGCTCGGGCGTGGCGGCGGCATCGTTGCGATCATCGTTGGCATCTTGGTGACCGTCGCCGTGCAGTCCTCGAGCATCACCACCTCGATTCTCATTCCGATGTCGGCGGCAGGCGTGATCACGTTGCGCAACGCCTATCCGGTCACCCTCGGGGCGAATGTCGGCACGACGATCACCGCGCTCCTCGCCGCGATGGCTGCCAGTGGGAGCGACGCGCTGTCGATCGCGTTGGTGCACACCTGGTTCAACGTGATCGGAATCCTCGTGTTGTTCGGCATCCCGTTCCTTCGGCCGCTTCCGATCCGGGCGGCCGAGCTTCTCGCCGAAGTGGCTGTCAGAAGGCGCACCTTCGCCTTCGTGTGGGTGCTCGGCATGTTCATCATCGTGCCCCTGATCGGGGTGGCGATCTTCCGCTAGGAGGTGTCCAATGGTCCTGTCGTTCTTCAAACGTGGTGAGTCGGGTCTCGAGCACGTCGCTCATCAGACGATCTCGATGCTCGGCGACGCGCGGCACTCGTTCGATCTCGCGTCGACTGCGGTGCTGGCAGGCGCGGACCCCGCGGCCGTTGGCGCCGACATCCGGGCCACGGATGAGCGGATCAATGCTGCTGAGCAGAAGCTGCGTTCGGAACTGGTGGTCCACGTCGCCGTCCAAGGCGGTGGCGACATCGGACTGGTGCTCGGCTACACGCTGCTGCTCAAGAAGATCGAGCGGATCGGCGATCAGGCGAAGAACATCCTCGACCTCGCTGAGGAGGGCATCTCGCTCGCCGGTGCCGATGACGTCGAGATGTTCATCTCTCGCCGCCAGCAGATCTCCCAGATGTATGTGGAGGCGGCTGACATCCTCGCGACGCAGGACGCCGATCGGGCTCGGGCTTTCCTCGCCGCCTCTCGGGAGTTGAACGCCGAATGCGAGGCGAAGGTGCACGAGTACATGCACTCCGATCGTCCCGGTCATTGGGCGGTGCCGCGCGCGATTTTGCACCGCTATTGGAAGCGGATCGTCGCGAACCTCGCAGGGATCGTTACCGCGGCGATCGAGCCGATCTCGTCCCTCGACTATCTCGAGGGTGGCGCAACCGACATCGTCGATTGATCGTCACGGCCTGAGCGGCAAGGACTGATCGGCGCCGAGACGGCCCGCTCGGTAGCGTGCCGCCCGTGGACCGGCCGATCGGGATGTTCGACTCGGGCTTCGGCGGGCTGACCGTCGCGCGGGCGCTCATTGATCTGCTTCCGGCCGAGGACCTCGTCTATATCGGCGACACCGGTCGCTACCCGTACGGGTCGAAGCCCCTCGCCGAGGTGCGCTCCTATGCCCTCGAGCTCGGTCATTCCCTAGTCGACGACTTCGGGGTGAAGGCGATCGTCGTCGCCTGCAACACCGCGACGGCGGCCGCGATCGACGATCTTCGATCGGAGTTGGCGGTGCCAGTGATCGACGTGGTGCGCCCGGGGGCCTCGGCGCTCGTTCGTGCGTCTCGCAGCGGTCAGATCGGGGTGATCGGAACCGTGGGGACGATCTCGTCGGGTGCCTACCCGGCCGCGGTCACCGATGTCGCGGCCGTCCTCGGCGTGGACGTCGAGTTGACGAGCGCGGCCTGTCCCGGCTTCGTCGAGTTCGTCGAACGCGGTCAAACCACCGGTGACGAGGTCACCGTGCTCGCCGAGCGGCTCCTGGCACCGGTGCGCGCGGCTGGAGTTGACACGCTCCTGCTCGGATGCACCCACTATCCGTTCCTCGCTCGAACGATCGGCGACGTGATGGGTCCGGAGGTGGTGTTGGTCTCCTCGGCCGATGAGACGGCGTTCGCCGCCCGGTCACGCCTCGGCGACCTTGGCCTGCTTCGCGATGACCGGCCTCGGGGAACTCGCCGATTCCTGTCGAGCGGGGACGTCGATACCTTCCGCGAGCTCGGTTCGATGCTGCTCGGACCCGAGCTCGACTCGACGGCCCGTTGGCCGCTGTCGACCTGACGGCTGCTGCGACGCCTACCCTGAGCACGCACCCGCGACACGAGGAGAGTCATGCCACGCCCCGATGGACGTCAGCCCAACGAACTGCGACCCGTGAGTTTCGAACGGGACTTCACCGAGATGGCCGACGGGTCGTGTCTGGTGACGATCGGTCGCACGAAGGTGCTCTGCACCGCCTCGATCGATGAGGACGTTCCGCGTTGGATGAAGGGCCGAGGCACCGGCTGGGTGACGGCTGAGTACTCGATGCTGCCGGGCTCGTCGCCCGAGCGCGTTGGACGCGAGGCGGCGAAGGGCAAGCAGTCGGGTCGCACCGTGGAGATTCAGCGGCTTATCGGCCGGGCGTTGCGCGCCGCGTGCGATATGACCCTGCTTGGGGAGCGTCAAGTGGTCGTCGACTGCGATGTCATTCAGGCCGATGGGGGCACGCGAACCGCGAGCATCTGTGGCGGCTATCTGGCGCTCCATGACGCCCTCGCCCGTCGGATGCAACAGGGGCTGATCGCCGAGCATCCGCTGCACTCCTCCTGCGCGGCGATCTCTGTTGGCATCGTCGACGGCACGCCGGTGTTGGACCTTCCATATGTGGAGGACTCGCGCGCTGAGGTCGACATGAACGTCGTCATGCTGCGTCCGGCTGGAGTGGGCGGGCAGGCGCGTTTCGTCGAGGTGCAAGGCACGGCGGAGGGTATGGCGTTCACCCGCGACGAACTCGATTCGCTGCTGCAACTCGCCGAGGGCGGTCTCACGACGATCGCCGACCTCCAAGACGAGATGACCTCGGTGCCTCCCTCCCCGCGCCGGGCCTGAACCCGCCGTGATCGAACTGGTCTGCGCTTCGGCGAATCCCGACAAGGTCGTCGAGATCGCCGCGTTGCTCGATGGGGTCGCTCTGCTCTTGCCGCGGCCGTCGGAGGTGCCCGATGTGGTGGAGGACGCCGACACCCTCGTCGGGAACGCTCGGTTGAAGGCGGCGGCGATCTGCGCCGCGACGGGGCGGGCGGCGGTCGCCGACGACACCGGCCTCGAGGTCGACGCTCTCGGTGGAGCGCCTGGTGTCTTCGCGGCTCGATACGCGGGTGAGGGCGTCACCTATGCCGACAACCGCGCGAAACTGCTTGCCGAACTCGCGGGTGTTGCCGAACCCGACCGGACGGCCCGTTTCACGACCGTGGCGATGGTGGTGCGCCCGGATGGCTCCGAGACGGTGGTGGAGGGGGTGTGCGAAGGCCTCATCGCTCCGGTGGAGCGCGGTGCACGCGGCTTCGGCTACGACGCCGTCTTCATTCCGGTCGACGGTGACGGCCGCACGTTCGCTGAGATGTCGGATGCCGAGAAGAACGCGATCTCGCACCGGGGTCGCGCCTTCGTCGCCCTCGCCGCCGCGCTCCGTTGAGGGTTGGCCCGGCCGGGGTTGTTCCTTCCTTTCCACCTCACGGCGAAGGGTCGTCGCCGGGTACGGTTCGCTGCATGAGCGAAGCCTTCATCATCGACGCGGTCCGCACCCCGACGGGCCGCCGCAACGGACGTCTCTCCGAGGTGCATCCCGCCGACCTTGGCGCGCACGCGATCGGCAACCTGATCCAGCGGTCCGGTGTCGACCCGGAGCGGGTTGACGATGTCGTGTTCGGCAACGTCAACTCGGTGTGGGAGCAGGCCGGCTGTATCGCGCGCACCTCGTGGCTCGCGGCCGGACTCCCGATGCACGTTCCGGGTGTGACGATCGATCGTCAGTGCGGTTCCGCGCAGCAGGCGGTGCAGTTTGCGGCGCAGGCCGTGATGTCGGGCACGATGGACATCGTCGTCGCCGGCGGGGTCGAGAACATGTCGATGGTGCCGATCACCGCGGGCGCTCAGGCTGGGAAGGATGATCCGGAGTTCGATCCGTTCACCGGTTCCTCCGGCTGGACCTCGCGGTTCGGCAACGGTGAGGTCAGCCAGTTCCTTGGCGCGGAGATGATGGCTGAGCACTGGGACATCAGCCGTGAGGACATGGAGCAGTGGGCGGTGCAGTCACACGAGCGCGCCCTCCAGGCTCAGGCCGAGGGCCGCTTCGAGCGCGAGATCGCCCCGCTGAACGGCCTTGATCGTGATGAGGGGCCGCGCGAACCTGACGTCGACAAGATCCGGTCACTGCCGACGCTTCGCGAGGGCGGTCGCATCACCGCTGCGGTGGCGAGTCAGATCTCCGACGGTTCGTCGGCGGTGCTGATCGCGAACGCCGAGGCGGTCGAACGTCATGGCCTCACCCCGAAAGCCCGTATCCATCACATGTCGGTCATGGCTGACGATCCGATCATGATGCTGTCGGCGCCGATCCCGGCTACGAAGCGCGCCCTTGAGCGGGCCGGTATGTCGATCGATGACATCGATTTGGTGGAGATCAACGAGGCCTTCGCGCCGGTGGTGCTCGCCTGGTTGAAGGAGACCGGTGCCGATCCCGCCCGGGTGAATGTGAATGGTGGCGCGATCGCGCTCGGGCATCCGCTCGGGGCGACTGGCGCCCGTTTGATGACCACCCTGGTTCACGAACTCGAGCGCACCGGCGGCCGCTTCGGCCTCCAGACGATGTGCGAGGGCGGGGGCCAGGCAAACGTGACCATCATCGAACGCCTCTGAGCATCTTGTTTCGTCGTCTCTCGGTCGTCGTCGCCGCGTTCGTGATCGCCGCCTGCGGGGCGGCGCCAGAGGAGAGCGGTTCGGTCGACGTCGAACCGGTGACGGCACCGGAGACCGACGGCCCGATCGCGACTACGACGTCGGCGCCACCAACGACGTCCACCACCTCATCGAACGCGCAGACGACCACGTCGACGACGGCGCCATCGACGAGCACAACGACGACCGTGCCCTTCGAGCATCCACCACTGGAGCCGACCTTGGAGGAGACCGGGTTCGCGACGGTGGTCGCCCCAATCCTTCTCGATCATTGCGCGTCATGTCACAACCCCGGTGGGCCCGGCTCGACGCATTGGTATCTGTCGACGGCGCGCGATGTCGTCGAGGTGTCGCCGTACATCGTCGAACAGGTGGTCTCAGGCCAGATGCCGCCCTGGCCGGCGAGCGATCTCGGTGTGCCGTACGCGAAATCGCTCGGTCTGACCGCTGACGAGTTCGATGCGGTGATCGGCTGGTTGGAGGCTGGCGCGGCACTCGACGTGGACGAGGACACGCCGATGTTCGCGGCGGAGCTCGCGGCCCTCGAGGATCCGCTTGTCGTTCCTCCGGTCGAGCCGTATGGCGGTGAGAGCGGTCGCTATGACGACTATCGATGCCTCGTCTATCAACCCGATCTCGATGAGGGCGCTTGGCTCACCGGTTATCAGTTCGTGGCCGATCAGACCGAGGTGGTGCACCACGCGCTCGGGTATCTCGTGCCGGCACGGGAGTGGGAGGACGCCCTCGCTCGCGACGCCCGTGATGAGGGATCGGGGTGGGAGTGCTTCGGTGGCACCGGGCTCGACGACACCTTCGTGGTGGGTTGGGCGCCGGGTCAGTTGCCGGGTCGCTATCCCGATGGAAGCGGGTTGCGTCTCGAGCCGGGCGACTTCTTCGTGGTGCAGGTCCACTACCACTACGACACCCGACCCGGCCCGGACGCGTCATGGCTTGAACTGCAACTCGATCACGGGTCCACCGAGCTCGAGCCGGTGACGATCTCGCAGTATCTGACCCCGGCCGAGATCCCGTGTGGCCCTGGCGAGGCCGGCCCGCTCTGCGATCGGACCGCGGCGATGGCTCGGGCGGTCGGCGAGTTCGGGGTCGTTCCGGCTGACCTCATCAACTTGCAGTGCCGCGTATCGCCGGCCGACTTCGCTGATATGACCGACGGGACGGCGTGGTCATCGTGCGATCTGCCGGTGATGGCGACGGGCGAGATCATCTCGGTGCTCGGGCATATGCATGCGCTCGGTGCGACCTATCGGATGACCCTCAACCCTGACACCGACGAGGAACTGGTGCTCCTCGACATTCCCGACTGGGATTACGACTGGCAGTACAACTACGAGCCCGCGCAGTCGATCGTGTTGAAGCGCGGTGATGTGCTGCGTTTCGAGTGCTCGTGGGAGCGATCGCGACGCGATCCGGATCTTGAGCCGGCCTACGTGCTGTGGTCGTTCGGCTCGGATGACGAGATGTGCTTCTCGACGGTGGTCACCCGACCCACCCCCTGACTTCGGGGATCAGTCGATCGAGGAACCGCAGTTGGGGCACTGCAGGTACCCCTCGTGCACATGGAGTGGGCCGTCCCCGCAATAGGGACAGGTGTCGCCTTCGTCGTGCTCGTCGTCGGATTCGTCGTACATGTCGCCCCCTGCGGTGAGAACGTCATCGTGGCCGACGGGTGTGACCCCTCGCTAGCGTCCGTTGGGTGAACGCGTCGGCCAGCATCGTTGTGCCGTGTTTCAACGAGGAGGGCCGCTGGAACGCCGACTACTGGCGGTCGATGCTGGCCCTTGAGAGTGTGCGTTGGGTGTTTGTCGACGATGGTTCTCGCGATGGCACTCGGGGGTTCATCGACGATCTGGTCGAGACGTCGTCGGGGATTGCTCGCGCGGTGCACCTCGATCGCAACCGCGGCAAGGCCGAGGCGGTTCGCGCCGGAATGCTCGCCGCTCTCGACGATGGGGGCGGGTCGGTCGGGTTCATGGACGCTGACGGGGCCTTCGCGGTGGGTGATGTCGAGCGCTTCGTGGCGCTGATGTCGGAGAAGCGTGCTGACGACGTCGATTCGCTCTGGTCATCACGGGTCGCGCTCGCGGGTCGCGACATCCACCGATCCGACTCACGGCACTATCTCGGGCGTTTGGTGGCGACGGTGCTGACGCTTGGTGAGGAGTATCTGCCCTACGACACCCAGTCGGGGTTCAAGCTCTACGTCGCCGATGACCGTCTTCGCGGTTGTCTCGACGAGCCGTTCTCGACTCGGTGGATGTTCGATCTCGAGCTGTATTACCGGTGGCGGCGGCTGCAGGGCTCGCCGATGCGGGTGTGGGAGGAGCCGTTGCAGTCTTGGCGCGACGTCGCCGGGTCGAAGGTGACGGGGCGAGAGTCGATTCGCGCGATCCGCGAGATCGC
>JAFMMJ010000046.1 GCA_017859785.1 Ilumatobacteraceae bacterium | reverse complement strand
CAACGGCAACGGACGCGGTGTCGCTGCCGACGAGGTCGACGTCACGCCTCCAGAAGCGGCACCTGCGACCGAAGACACCCCTGCATCCCCCAACCGGGGCAACAATGGAAACCGAGGCGGCCAGTCCGGCCGCTGAGGGAGCCACCATGCCACGATCAGCACGCAGGGAGATCCTCGATCGACTCGTCCGCGAGGGCCGGCTCGACCCGACGGAGGCCGAGTCGATCTCGCGCGCTCCTGGCCTGTCGTTCTCCATGTCCGAACTCGTCGGCTATCTGGGTGGCGTCATCGTGGTGGTCGGTCTCATCCGACTATTGGCCGCTGCCGAGGCTTCTCCGTCGGCCATCGCGATCATGCTGGTCGTGACTGGAGTCGCCTCGTCGCTGTCGACGCGGCGAATCGCCAGCGAGTCTCTCGCTCGCCAGCGGCTCGCTGAGGTGGTCGAGGTGGCCAGCGTGGCTCAGTTCGCTTTCGCAGCCGGGATCCTGCTTGACCAGCACGTGCTGAGCTCAACCGAGTTGTCGGTTGCTCTCGTCGCGACGGTGTCATTGGCGTGGGGCCTCGGGCGCCTCAGCACGCAGATCGCAGGCTGGCTCGTTACCTCCTCGGCCGCGCTGGTCGCGACGACTGCTTGGGTGGCGATGGTCGATCTCAGTGAGAGCGCGACCCCGCCCATCTTCTTGCTGGTGGCGTCCCTCCTTGTCGGCCTTGCCGCGGTTCGCCGCGATGAGCCGGGAGCGGTTGTGGCGCGGATCGCCGCTGCCGGCACGGTCGCGATCGTGTCGATGATCTGGTTCGGAACGCACGACGGTGTGCTTGCCGCGCTCCCCCTCGTGCTGATCGGTGTCGGGGTGTTCACTCTCGGTGCTTCTCAGCAGTGGCTCGAGATCGTGATCGCTGGCGCAGTCATGGTGTTGATCGGTCTTATCGGTTGGGTTCTCGACAGCGGTTTAGGTGACGTGATGCAAGGCGTGGTGATCGTGCTCATCGGGGCGCTCTCGCTCGCCGCTGTGGTTTGGGTGACTCGCTCGTCACCGTTTGCCGATCAACGTTGAGCGTCTGGGAGGATCGGGGCATGGCTTCGTCACGGACCCTCTCGATCGCCTCCGTCAACGTCAATGGCATCCGTGCCGCGAAGCGCAACGGCATGGAGCCGTGGGTCGCCGCGCGGGCAGCCGACATCGTGACGATGCAAGAGGTTCGGGCGACCGACGACATCTTCGTGGAACATGTCGACGCGATGTTCGGCGCCGAGTGGCATCGAGTGCACGCCGAGAGTGAGGCGAAGGGCCGTGCCGGGGTTGCCGTGATCTCACATCTGCCGATCGGCTCGGGTCGAGTCGACATCGGCGGCAAGCACTCCCGCTACGACCGGGCGGGTCGGTGGGTAGAGGCCACGTTCGATCTCGACGGTGTCGACCAGCCGCTCACCGTCGTGTCGGCCTATGTGCATACGGGTGACGCTGACAGCGGCGAGAAGATGGAGGAGAAACTCGGCTTCTTCTCAGCGATGACCGATCGGATGACCAGGCTGCGTCGGCAGGGGCATCACGTGGTGGTGACCGGTGACTTCAACGTCGGCCACACCGAGCGCGACATCAAGAACTGGAAAGGGAACCGCAACAAGGCTGGCTTCCTTGAAGTGGAGCGCGCCTGGTTCGACCGCTGGTTCGACGAACTCGGTTGGGTCGATGTGGCGAGGACGCTTGCCGGTGATGTCGACGGGCCGTTCACTTGGTGGTCGTTCCGCGGGCAGGCGTTCGACAAGGACGTCGGCTGGCGCATCGATTATCAGATCGCGAGCCCCGAGTGGGCGGAGCGAGCGGTGTCGTCGACGGTTGACCGGGCTCCGAGTTACGGCGAACGATGGAGCGACCATGCCCCACTCGTCGTCGAGTATCGGCGCTGATCAGATCAACTCAAGCTCAGAGCCGTCGAACAACGGCGTCATCGCGAATGCCTCGACGTCAGCATCGAGTTCTTCAATCGCCGGCGAGGTGAGATCGCCCGAAGCCGCGTCGAGCACCACCGGCAACAGATTGGCGTCGCTCGTCGAGTTGAGGAACAACTGAGGCCGCGACAGCACGTTGCGCACCGCACGGCCAATGGCCCCGTGATCGGTGAGCGGCTCATACCAAGAGAAACGCGGCCCGTCATAGGACGCGTCCCACCGTCCCTTGGCGATCGACTTGATGGTCTGCACGGCGACGTTGCGCTCAGCGCACAACCCAAGCAACTCATCGACGTCATCGCGATAGGCCGCGTTGGCGAGCATCGTGTGGTTGAACGGGAACAGCACCGAGTCGAAATCGAACTCGGCGAGGCTGCTCAGGTGCATCCGAGGGATGCGCACCCCGTGACCGGTCACCCCGATCCAGTCGACGAGCCCTTCATCGCGGGCAGCGGCGAGTGCCTCGACTGCTCCCCCGGGACGAAACGCGGTCTCCCATTCGTCTTCCTCCACGAGGTTGTGCAACTGGATCAACTCGACGCGGTCGACTCCCATGCGCCGGAGCGAGTCCTCCAGCCCGGCCCGGGCCGCATCGCCGGTGCGCTCGCCGGTCTTGGTGGCGAGGAAGATGTCGGCTCGATGCTCGGCGAGCCACGGCTTCATCACGTCCTCGGCGTGGCCGTAGGAGTGGGCCGTGTCGTAGTGGTTCACACCAGCGGCCCGAGCGATCTCGAGGGTGTCGTAGGCGCGGCGCGCCGACATTTCCCCGAGGGCTGCCCCTCCAAAAATGACCCTCGACGAGAGGTGTCCGGTGCGGCCGAAAGCTGAGGTCGGGAGCATGCGTCGACCCTAGTGGTCGACGTCGCGAGCCTCGTCGGCGGCGAGTTCGTCACCGGCATCGAAGTCGTGTTCGAGTTGCCGGTAGACGGAGCGGCCAAGGAGGTGGGTACCAACCGGGCCGGTCACCAGTTGCAGCACCACCACCAAAAGGGCGGTGACAAGCGCCTCGACCGACCGAACCGAGAGCGACACACCGATGGCGATCGCGAGGATGCCGAGCGTCGGAGCCTTGGCTGCCGAGTGCATCCGGGCGTAGATCGACCGGAAGCGCACCACCCCGATGCCGGCGAGCAGGATGAGCGCCGACCCGAACACGAGGAGCACCCCGGCGATGGTGTCGGTCATGCCCCCCTCCTCTCCACGTAGCGGGCGAGCACCCCGGTGCCGACGAAGGCGACGAGGGCCACCACGAGCACGGTGTCGAGACCGGCAACAGAGTCGTCGCTCGCCACCTCCACAAGGATTCCGCAGGTGATCACCATCAGCAGACCGTCGAGGGCGATTACCCGATCGGCGACCGTCGGACCGATGAACAGTCGGATCATGAAGCAGATTCCAGCGAGGGCGAGCAGCGCGAACGCCACGGTGATCATGAGCCACCTCGCATTTGGGCTCGAGCGGCACGCGAGCCGAACGCCTTCACCGACAGTTCCTCGAGGTGCAGCAACTCAGCCTTCACGCGTTCGATGTCGTCGAGGTGAAGCACATGCACGTAGAGCACCGACGGCGTGCCTTTTGCTTCGATGGTCACCGTGCCCGGAGTCAACGTGATCACGTTCGCCACCACGGTCATCGCTAGATCTGACGAGGTGCGCAACGGCACAGCGACGATGCCGGTGTGGATGCGGTCGCGCCACGGCGTGATGATCTCCCAAGCGAGCACGAGGTTTGCCTGCACCAACTTCACCAGCACATACCCACCGAAATAGAGCAGGTGTGGCAGCGACACCCGCGGCCGCTCACCAAGCTCGGAACCGGCGCAATACGACTTCGGCAATCGCGACAGACCGAGCACCGCGACCGCGACGAGTGCGCCCGACACGACATTGGCCACGCTCAGGTCGTTCCAGAGCAGCAACCAGATGGCCACCAGCCAGATGCCGAGTCCCGACACCCCGCGCGCTCCGGTCAACTTCACGGGCGACCTCCGAGGACAGCATCGACATAGCGGGCCGGGTCCATAAGGTCAGCGGCGGCGCGCAGTGACAGTTCATGGAGCGGCCCGGCCCAAATCGAGAAGGCGAGCGACGCGGCAACGAGGCCACCGGTGGCGATCACCATCCACACCGGCGAGCCGAGCCGTCCTCCCACGAGCGGTGCGCGGGTCGGTTCGGAATCGCGCTCACCCCAGAACACCCCGGCCCAGATCTTCGTCATCGAGAACAGCGTGAACAGCCCAACAGCGAGGCTGACCGCGACGATCACCCAGCGGTCGGCATCGAGGCCCGCGTCGACGAGAGCGAATTTGGCGAGGAATCCGGAGAACGGCGGCAGGCCCGCGAGGCTGAGGGCCGGCACGGCGAACAGCGCCGCGATCACCGGCGCCGACCGAACAAGGCCGCCCATCTCGGAGAGTCGACTGGTGCCCGCTCGACGGTCGACGAGGCCGGCAACCAAGAAGAGCGTGGTCTTCACGATGATGTGGTGGATCACATAGAACACGGCGGCGGCAATGCCGGCCACGGTGAGCAGGCCGAGCCCGAGGATCATGTAGCCGATCTGGCTGATGATGTGGAAGGCGAGTATGCGCTTCATGTCGTCCTGGGCGATCGCGCCGAGCACGCCGACCACCATGGTCGACCCGGCCACCCACAGCAGCGTGGTGCCGAGCCACTCGGGGGTGTCGAACATGAGCAGTTGAGTGCGGATGATCGCGTAAACACCGACCTTCGTGAGGAGTCCAGCGAAGATCGCGGTGACCGGCCCGGGCGCGGTCGGATAGCTGTCGGGCAGCCAGAAGAACAACGGGAACAACCCGGCTTTGATGCCAAACACCACGAGGAGCATCACCGAGAACGCTGCTCGCAGCCCCGGGTCAACCTCGGCGAGGCGCACCGAGAGATCAGCCATGTTGACGGTCCCGGTGGCGGCGTAGAGCAGGGCGAGCACCGAGATGAACAGCGTCGACGCGACGAGGGAGATCACCACATAGGTCATGCCGGAGCGCACCTGATCGGGACGTCCGCCGAGGGTGATCAGCACGTAACTCGCCGCGAGCATCATCTCGAACGCGACGAACAGGTTGAACAGATCACCGGTGATAAAACTCGCCGACACACCGGCGGCGAGCACCAAATAGAGCGGGTGAAAACTCACCCGCTCCTGATCTTGACTGCCCTGACCAACGGCGTAGATCATGACGGCGAGCAGCACGATCGTTGAGACGACGAGCATGATCCCGGCGAGGCGGTCGACGACAAGGGCGATGCCGAGTGGGGCGCTCCACCCGCCGGCCACCTGCACCACATGACCCTCGCGGTCGGCTTCGACGAGCAACGCCACCGACACCACCGCCATGGCGGCGAGCACCGCGAGGCTGATGGCGCGCTGAGCGACCCGCGACCGACCGAGCACCACGCTGAGGGCGGCGCCAAACAGCGGTAGCACGATCGGCAGGGGAACAAGTGACGCGGTGCTCACATCTCCCCGATCTCTGAAGTGGTGGGTTCGCCGTCGTCAACGGGACCCTCGGGGCCGTCGGCCTCACGGCGCGCGACCATCGTGTCCTCGATGTCGTTCTCGACGGCGTCGTCGGTGGTGATCTGCCAACTCCGGTAGCCGAGGGCTAGCAGGAACGCCGTCACACCGAAGGTGATGACGATCGCGGTGAGCGCAAGCGCTTGAGGCAGCGGATCCGACAGCGAGTCGATCGGATCGGCTCCAATCAGCGGTGGGCGTCCAGCAGGGCCACCGGCGGTGATGAGCAGCAGGTTCGCGCCGTGGCCGAGCAGCCCGATTCCGATCACGATGCGTGTCAGGCGTCGCTGCATGAGCAGCCAGGATCCGCAGGCAAAGAGCACCGCGGTGACGAGGGCAAGCACGATGCTCATGAGGTCACCACTGCTCTCGAACCGGCGCTGTCCTCGCTGTCCTCCGGGTCGTCGCCGAACGCCTCATAGGCCATCAGCACGAGCCCGATCACCACCAAGAAGACACCGATGTCGAACGGCAGCGCCGAGGTGGTCTTGATCTTCCCGAGGAGCGGCAGCTCAGCCTCGAAGAGGGCATGTTCGAGTACCGCTCCGCCGAGCAGGATCGGGACGATGGCGGTGACGACGGCGATCAACAGCCCACCACCGAGAACGGTCCACGGCCGCACCGGCAGCAGACGCCTCACCGCCGGATTACCGCCGGCGATATAGAGAAGGCTGATCGCAGCCCCGGCGGTGAGACCGCCGACGAACCCGCCTCCGGGCTGGTTGTGGCCGGCGAACAGGAAATAGATCGAGAGCGCGAGGATCGAGGCGAACAGCACCCGTGCGGAGGCGTCAACCACCGGCGAGGGCACGAGCGAGGTGGTTTCGAGACGCTTGCGGTGCACGGTGCGCGCAAGCGCCACCACGCCGAGTCCGGCCACGAGCAGCACCGTGATCTCGCCGAGGGTGTCGAGGCCGCGGAAGTCAACGAGGATCACGTTGACGACGTTCGCCCCCTTGCCGTCGGGCACCGATCGCTCGAGCATCTCAGCCGAGATCGAGGCCTGGTCCACATCGGCTCGCGACTGCGAGGCGGCGAGGGAGAACACGAACACCGACACCCCAACGGCAGCGGCGACGACGATGCGCACTGGGGCGATGACCGCGGCCGATCGGTCGGTGAAGGTGCGCGGCAACACCTGCAGCACGAGCACGAACAGCACGGTGGCCAAGGTCTCGATCGCGAACTGGGTGAGGGCGAGGTCGGGTGCCCCCTGCACCACATACAGCCCGGCCATGCCGTAGCCGGCGGCGCCAAGCATGAGCGCGGCGGCGATGCGCCGGTGGACGATCGTGGAGCCGACCGCGGCGGCGACGATGAGCGCGGCGAGTGGGATGTGCAGCCAGGTGTCGGCGAACACCGGCAGCTCATCGAGGCCGGTGGCGGCCGGGACGATCGGCGCGAGCGCCGACACACCGAGAATGACCATGAGGTAGATCGGCAGCGAGCCGTTCTGCACGATGCGAGTGGTTCGCTTGGCAGCGCGGAGCACCGACTGCAACAGCACCCAGAACGACCGATCGGCCGTTGGGAGTTTCGCGACCGGTCGATGGAACGCGGTCTGCGCCGCTTCCACTCGACGCCCAGCGAGTGCCGCGACGACGCCGACCGCGATGACGATCACCGAAAGCGCGAGCGCTGAGTTGAACCCGGCCCACAGCACCACCGCTTTCGGTTTCGCCTCCGGGTGAAGCGAGCGGGTCGCTTCGGCGACGAGCGAGTCGACAAGCACTGGGGCGAGCCCGGCGGCAAGGGAGAACACGGCGAGGATGAGCCCCGGTGCGGTGAACGCCCGGCTCGGCACAGCCACTTCGGGTCCGACGAGTGGATGCTCGGCGTCGACGGCGGATTCGTCGGTGAGGCGACCGAACACGCCGAGCACGAACCGCGCCGAGTACGAGAAGGTCAACACCGATCCAACGACGATCGCGGCGACCACCCACCATGCTCCGATGAAGTGACCGTCGATCGCTGAGAGCAGCGCTTTCTCCTTGGCGATGAAGCCGAGCAGTGGCGGCACCCCGGCCATCGAGGCCGCGGCGAGCACTGCAGTCACTTTCACGCTCCCCCATCCCGGTCCGAATCCGGCGAGTCGTCGGATGTCACGGGTGTGGGTTTGGTGGTCGATGACGCCGACCACCATGAACAGCGCCGCCTTGAACGCACCGTGGGCGAGCAACACCACAACGGCGGCTTGGGCGAGCCCGTAGGTGCCCGCGCCGACGAGGATCATCATGAAGCCGAGCTGGCTGACGGTGCCGTGAGCGAGGAGCACCTTGAGATCGACTTGGCGCAGCGCTCGCCATCCGCCGACGATCATCGTGACCGACCCGACCGCCAGCACGACGGGTCGCCATCCTGCGGTGGTGGCGAACACGGGGGCGAGTCGCGCCACGAGGTAGACGCCGGCTTTCACCATCGTGGCCGCGTGCAGATAGGTGCTGATCGGTGTCGGCGCGACCATGGCGCCGGGCAACCAGGACGAGAACGGCCATTGGGCCGATTTCGTGAACGCGCCGATCAACACGAGCATCAGCGCGGTGGTCGACACCGCTCCGGCTGGCGGTGACGCGACGAGCTCCGACAGCCGGTAGGTGCCAGCGCTCTGGCCGAGCAGCACCAGCCCAGCCAACATGACCAGTCCGCCCGATCCAGTGATGAGGAGCGCTTGCAGGCCGGCGTCGCGCGCCCGCGGGTTGGTGTCGTCGTTACCGATCAACAGATACGACGTCACCGAGGTGAGTTCCCAGAAGACGAACAGCGACAGCAGGTGATCGCTCAGCACAAGACCGCTCATCGATCCGGCGAAGATCGTCATCAACCCGGCGAGGCGACCGACCCCTGCTTTGCCCGCGCCGAAGTAGCCGAGGGCGTAGGCGCACACTGCGAGCCCGATCACCGACACGAGCAGCAACATCACGGCGGAGAAGGCATCGGCACGTAGTTCGAGAGCGAGATCGAGACCGCTGACCCAACTGATCGACGAGGTCACCGGGTCGCCATCGACGATGCCGCCGAGTTGGGGAATCAGCCAGGCCAGCGTCGCCGCCGGGGCGATCGCGGCCACCGCGAACGCGCGTCGACCGAGACGGTCGCCGAGGGCGACGACAACGGCGCCGAGCACGACGTGGAGGATGAGCAGGGGGAACATGTTGTGAGTGCCGACCCGACTTCCCGGCGCGCCTGAGTGCCCCTCAGGCTAGGTGGCCGGCGCGAGGTCCGTCGTGACCTGCCCCGAGTTCACAGGGCGTTCACAGCGACCAGGTGATCGATGATTGCCGGCACAGCCTCGGCGAGGTGGCGGGAGGCGGCCGAGAGATTCGCGAGGAACTGCTCGGCGGTAGGCGCCGGATCGTCGACGAGATCGGTGATCGTCTTCACCGCCACGAACGGCACTCCGTGAAGTGAGCACACGCCGGCCACTGCGGCGGCCTCCATCTCCTTTACCTCGCCGCCGAGGTCGAGAATCATCTCGCGATCGGTGTGGCTCTCGTCGAGGGAGTTCCCCGTGGTCACGATGCCGAGACGGCCACCGAGGGCTTCGGCGAGCGCCGGGGCCCCTTCCCACACGGGATGCGATCCGATGCCGTACTCGCGCATTCCGTCGAGGTCGATGCGACGGTCGTGGTGGACGACATGGGGCCACGACACGTAGAGGTCGCCGACTCGAGCCTCGGCGCGACTCCAACCGCCAGCGGTGCCGGCCGAGATCACGATCGACGGCGCGAACCGCCCGATGACCTCATGGGTGTTGAGCGCCGCGGCCTCGGTGCCGATCGAGTCGACTCCAGTTCTCGGGTCGACACCGTTCACCGCGACCACGACTCGCAGTCCGGCCCGCTCGGCGACGTGCCATTCGAACGTGAGCGGCGCGGGCTCCATCACCGGGTCGGCGCCGAGAGCGGCGAGCACTCCGGCAGCCTCCGCTCGCATCGCCATCACGATGGCGACGGTCGGCGGCTGGGCGTCGTTGGGGTGACTCACCGCGGCGGTAGCACCATGACCGCGACCGACATCTGCGCGTCCGACAACACCCGCCGCGCGGTCTGTCCTAGGAACGCGGCCCCGCCGATGTCTTGGCCTTCAACGCCGAGCAGTACGAGGTCGCACCAATTGGTGGAGGCGGCGTCGAGGATCGCTTCGGCGCGCGACTGGTGGGTGGAGAAGATCCGCTCGCAACGCACTCCGCTCTCAGCGGCAAGCGCCTCGGTGGTCTCGATGAGTTGCTGGCCAACTGGGTCGGCGTAGGACCCGACGATGCGCTCATGGGTGCGCAGCGCGGTGCGAACGAACCGGCGAACGGGTGTCGCCCCTTCGTTGGGGTTGACGTGGAGCAGCTTCACGATCGCGCCCGTCTCCGCGGCGTAGGCGATGGCGATCTCAGCGGCGGCGCGTGAGGGTTTCGTGGCCGACACGGGAAGCAGGATGCGACGGAACCCGCCGGGGGGGTCGTGCTCGACATGGGTGGTGGTCGGCCGCACCAGCAGCACCGGTACATCGCGTTGCGAGAGGATCGCGGCGGTCAACTCGTCGGTGTCGGGCCATTTGGTCCGCGGTGAGACGGCGGCGACCACGAGGTCGTAGCCGAGTTGGAGTTGGTTGGTCACCTCGGCCAGCGGATCACCGGCGACGGATTTCCGGTCGATGCTGCGTTCGCCAAGCGAGGCCGTGCAGCGGTCCCCGCGATCGCCATCACCGTCAACGAGGTCGGTCTCGACGAGGGTGACCGACATCTCCGGTGGGAACGATCGGCCAACGAGTGACGCGACCGCATCGCAGGCGCTCGCGTCGTTGACCGGGAGCAACAGATGCCCGGGGCGCACCACGATGTTCCCGGCGAGTTGTTCCTCGCGCTTCAGTCGGGCTTGTTCCTCTGGCGAGCCCGCCCATCCACTCACCAGTGCGCGAAGCGCCGGGGGCGCGACGACCGACGTGGCGATCGCCATGACCACGGTGATGACATACGAGGAGGCGTTGAACACGCCGAGGTCGAGACCGACGGTCGCGATGATGATGCCGAGGGCGCCGCGGGCGTTGAGCGCCATGCCGAGGGCGAATCCCTCCCGATGCTCAAGCCCGGCCATGCGCGCGCCGATCCACGAGCCACCGAACTTCGACACCGAGGCGAGCAAGGTGAGCAGGAACGCCCAGAACAGCACGGTCGGGTCGGCGAGCAGGGCGACGTCGACGCGAAGGCCGGCGGTGGCGAAGAACACCGGGGCGAGCAGCGAGGAGGTGACGGTTTCGATCTGCTCTTCGACGTCGTGGCGGGTGTAGCGGGAGCGACCGAGGAGGATGCCGGCCACGAAGGCGCCGAGCACCGCCTCAACGCCGAGCGCCTGGGTGATCGCGCCGAGGCCAACCGAGATGACGATCGCCATGGTCAGCCAGCCCGCAGTGCCAACCGAGGTTCGCCGCATGGCGAGCAGCACACGGTCGACGATGCGCTGTCCGAGGGCGACGGCGATCGCAAGGAACACGAGGAGGCCGACGAGGGTGGTGAGGAAGTCGCCGAGTTCGAACTGGCCGGTCGAGACCAGTCCGGCGATGAGTCCGAGCAGGATCCAGCCGACCACGTCGTTCGCCATTCCAGCGGCGATCGTCAACTGGCCGAAGTTGCGTCGAAGCAGGCGGAGGTCGGCGAGGATCGTCGCGATCACCGGCAACGACGAGATGGTGAGCGCGGTCGCGAGGAAGAGCGCGAAGATCACGCGGTCCTCGCCAACGGTGAGGAATGCGTCCGGGATGATGGCCCCGCCGGCGACTCCGAAAGCGAACGGCACCACCAGGCTGCCGACGGTGACCCAGAGCACGGCGCGCCCGAGACGGCCGATGAGGGTGAGATCGGTCTCGAATCCGGTGGTGACCAGCAACAACATGACGCCGAGCCAGCCAACGGTGAAAAGCATTCCCGACTGCACGCTGTCGGCGGGGAACAACCAGTTGAAGGCGTCGGGGGCGGCACGACCAAGCACGGAGGGGCCGAGGACGACACCGGCCGCGAGTTCGCCGACGACCGCGGGTTGTCCGAGGCGTTTGCACGCCTGGCCGAGCAGTCGAGCCAATGCGAGCAGCACGGCCAACTGGACCAGGAACACCAACACCTGATGTTCAGATGGAGGTACGAAGTTCATGATCGGAAAACGTGAGACTAGTTGAGGTCACCGTCGTGATCAGCCGATACGACGACCGGTCACCGGTTCGTTTCAGCGGATCATCCGACGGCAACTAGCGTCATTTGTTCCACCCCCGGGAGCATCGTGAACCCCCAAGAGATCCGTCAGCACCTCGAAGAACTCGCATCCAACCTGCACTGGACCTGGGATCACCGGGCTCGTTCGGTGCTCGATCGCATCGCGACCGCGAGCCCCGGTGTGCATCCAACGATCGCCGTTGAGGGCCTCACCGACGACCAACTCGCTGCCTTCGCCGACGATGAGGCCGACTCGGCCGACCTCGCCGAGGCGGTCGCCGCGCTTCGGTCGCGGGTCTCGAGCCCGCCTGCTCCCGAGGTCGCCTACTTCTCCCCCGAGTTCGGCATCTCCGAGACGCTTCCGCAGTACTCCGGTGGTCTCGGCATCCTCGCCGGCGACCATCTCAAGGCGGCGAGCGATCTCGGTCTCCGCCTCGCCGGCGTCGGCCTCTTCTATCGCCACGGCTTCTTCCGCCAAGAAATCGTCGACGGCGCCCAAGGTGAGCGGTTCGAAACTCATCACGCGGAGCGCCTCGGTGCCGTCGATACCGGTGTGGTGGTGGAGGTGCCGATGCCGGGTCGGGTCGTGTCGGCCCGAGTGTGGCGGTTCGCGGTTGGCGCGGTCGCTCTCCTCGCTCTCGACTGCGACCTCGAGTCGAACTCCGACGCGGATCGCGCGATCACCGATCGTCTCTACAGCGGCGACCGGTTGCACCGTCTCGAGCAGGAACTCGTGCTCGGCGTCGGTGGTGCCCGCGCGGTTGAGGCGCTCGGCTGGTCGCCGGGGGTCAACCATCTCAACGAAGGTCATGCCGGCTTCCTGCTCTTGGAGTTGATCGACCGTGAGATCTCCGCTGGGGCGACGACGATCGCCGAGGCGCTCGAACGGGTCCGACCGCGGGTGCTGTTCACCACGCACACCCCGGTGCCGGCCGGTATCGACCGGTTCGATCGCGATCTGATCGAACCGCACGTTGAGCATTGGGCTGAGCGCTGGGGAGTGCCGGTTGATGAGGTGCTCGCTCTCGGGCGCGACCCCGATGCCGGTCTCGCGGTGTTCAACATGGCGGCGCTCTGCCTCGGCGGGGCGTCGCGCGCCAACGGTGTGTCGGCGCTGCACGGCGAGGTGAGTCGCGAACTGTTTGCCGCGGTGCCGGGCGGCTCGCGGATCAGCTCGATCACCAACGGGGTGCATGCCCGCACCTGGGTCAGCCCTCGACTTCAAGACCTCTTCGACGAGACGCTCGGGGCGCGTTGGGACGACGGGAATCCCGCTGCGTGGGCACGGGTCGCTGGCCTTGAAGCGGATGTGGTGCGCGATCAACGTCGAGACACCCAGCGAGATCTCATCGATCTCGTCGCTGAGCGATGTGACACCGAGATCGATCCCGATGCGCTCATCATCGGATTCGCCCGCCGGTTCGCGACCTATAAGCGCGCCGACCTGCTGCTGCGTCACCCGGAGCGACTCGCCGCGATCCTCGGCGACGACGACCGGCCGGTGCATCTCGTGTTCGCCGGCAAAGCCCATCCGGCCGACGTGCCGGGCAAGGCACTGCTCGCGGCGATCGTCGCCCATGGCTCGACGCCCGAAGCCAACGGTCGCTTCACCTTCCTCCCCGATTACGACATGGCCGTGGCCCGCGCGATGTATCACGGCTGCGATGTGTGGCTGAACACTCCGGTGCGACCCCACGAAGCATCGGGAACGAGTGGTGAGAAAGCGGCGCTCAACGGCGCGCTCAACTGCTCGATCCGTGATGGCTGGTGGGCCGAGATGTCCGACGGTCGAAACGGCTTCGACATCGCTCTGCACGACCCCGATGTCGGTTTCGCCGATCTCGATGACGTTGAGCGTGATCTCGTTGAGTCGGCGAACGCTCTCGATCGGATCGCTGAAATGGCCGCCGAGTTCCATGCCGACGGTGTTGGAGCGGTGTCGGCGGCCTGGGTGAACCGGATGCTGCATGCCTGGGGAACGCTCGGGCCTCGGGTGACCGCAGGCCGAATGGTCGGCGACTACGAGCGCGACCTTTATCGACCGATGCTCGACGCCCGCTGAGCCGGCGTCGGTGAGCCGGTCGCTCGTCGCTTGTGACAGGGTGTCGCGATGACGGATCCCGGCACGCTCGACGAGGTGCACCGCCGCTACGAGCGTGAACGGCTGAAGCGGCTCCGACCCGACGGCAACGACCAGTACGTCGCGGCTGAAGGCGTGTTCGCCCACTACGTCGACGATCCGCACACACCGAGGGTGGAGCGCGATCCGATCATCGAGTCGGCGTCGGACGCGGTTGACGTGGCGTTCATCGGCGGCGGGTTCGCCGGCCTCCTTACTGGGGCCGCGCTTCGCCAGGCCGGCATCGACCGGGTGCGATTGATCGACAAGGGCGGTGACGTCGGGGGCACTTGGTATTGGAATCGTTATCCGGGGGCAATGTGCGACACGGCCTCGCTCATCTATCTGCCGCTCTTGGAGGAGACCGGCTATCTGCCGAGCGAGAAGTACACCGGCGGCGCCGACATCCTCGAGCACTGCCGCCGTATCGCGCGACACTTCGATTTGTATCGCGATGCGGTGTTCTCCACCGAGGTCACCGGCCTCGACTGGGACGACGCCGACCGGCAGTGGGTCATCTCGACCGATCGCGGCGACCACCTGCGGGCCCGTCATGTGTGCGTCGGCACCGGACCGCTACACAAAGCAAAACTGCCGGGCATCCCCGGCATCGGCGATTTCACCGGACACAGCTTTCACACGAGCCGCTGGGACTACTCCTACACCGGGGGTGATCCGCGGGGCGCCCCGTTGACCGGTCTCGCGAATCGGCGGGTCGGCATCATCGGAACCGGGGCGACAGCGGTGCAATGCGTTCCGCATCTCGCCCGGTCGGCCGGCGAGTTGTATGTGTTCCAGCGGACGCCGTCGTCGATCGACGTTCGCGCGAATCGCACCCTCGACTACGACGAGTTGGCTCCGAAGATGGGTCCCGGTTGGCAGCGTCGCTGGCTCGAGAACTTCACGATCCTCCAAACCGGGGGCATCGCCGATGAGGACCTCGTGATGGACGGCTGGACCGATATCAGTCAGCGCATCCGCGATCGGGTGCTCGCCAACCCGGAGCGGGGCTTTGGGCCAGATGCCATGCTCGCCGCCTATCACGAGAGTGACGACGAGAAGATGGCGGAGATTCGCTCGCGGGTCGACTCGATCGTCGACGACCCAGCGACAGCTGACGCGTTGAAGCCCTGGTATCGCCAGTTGTGCAAGCGGCCGTGCTTCCACGATGAGTACTTGGACAGTTTCAATCGGCCCAACGTGCATCTGGTCGACACGGATGGTCGAGGTGTGGAGCGCATCACGGAACGCGGGGTGATGGTCGGCGACGTCGAGTTCGAACTCGACTGCATCATCTACGCCTCCGGGTTTGAGGTGGGCACCGACTTCCAGCGACGTTGGGGTTTCGACCCGGTCGGTCGAGGCGATCAGTTGCTGAGCGACGCATGGGCTGAGGGCATGTCAACCCTGCACGGCATGCACGTCCACGGCTTCCCGAATCTCTTCGTGATCGGACCGTCGCAGGCGGCGAACCTGATCTCGAATATCCCCCACAATCTGGTGGAGGCGGGGCGCACCGTCGCAGCGGTGGTTGCCGAAGCGGAGCGTCTCGGGGCCGAGACGGTCGAAGTGACCGCCGAGGCGGAGCGGGATTGGGTGGAACTCTTGGAGTCGGGTGGCCGGACTTTCGGCGGTGACCCGAGTTGCACCCCCGGCTACTACAACAACGAGGGGCAACCGATCGAGGGCGCGACCCGCCGGGGGATGCTCGGCTATCCGACGGGACCAGTGGAGTACTTCCGCTACATCGAGGCTTGGCGGGAGTCCGGCGAGTTCGCCGGGCTCGTCTTCGACTGACTCAGGCGTCGTGCCGGCGGGCCGCGAGGCTCGCGGTGCCGCCGAGCAGGATCATCGCGGTGGCGATGATGGCGAGGTTCATGCTGGTACCGGTCGCCGGGAGGCGACGGTAGGGCTGAGCCGAGATGGTGGTGGC
>JAFMMJ010000045.1 GCA_017859785.1 Ilumatobacteraceae bacterium | reverse complement strand
CCCAGAAACGCGCATCCAACAAGGGGTCGAGACCGCGCTGAACGGCCTTCTGCCCGTCTCGGGTACCCTTTCGGGATGGCTGATCAGCGTTTCCGCCGTCCATCGGTCCGCCTCGCGATCCCGGTGGTCGCCCTAGTGCTCGCCTCCTGTGGTGGTTCCGAGGAACCTGCCGCCGAGGAGCCGGCCGTTGAGGCCGAGGCCGCGGTGACGACCACGGCGGCCCCTGCCCCAACCACCACCGAGGCCCCAGCGACCACCGAGGCTCCCACCACCACGCTGGCTGAGGTCAACTACGCGGCCGCAGTCGTCGTGGTAGCCAACGCCAGTTCGGTGAACGGCTCGGCCGGTCGGATGAGCGACATCTTGTCGGCCGCTGGCTACACGATGGGCTCGGCGACCAACTCGACTGAGGGTCAGCTCGGAGCGACAAAGGTCTATTACGCCACCGGTGACGACGCTGCTCAGGCGGTCGCGGAATCGATCGTTCGTGTGCTGGGAGGAGCCATCGAGTTACTCCAACTGCCTGGTGTTCCCCCAGTGGAGTCCGCATCGCTCGATGGCGCCACTGTGCTCATCGCCCTCGGCGATGATTGGGCCGACCGGAACCCGACCGCCGCTACCGGCGGCTGATCGGCGACCGGCGCTTCAGCCGGCGGTCAGCTCGCGAACCCGGGCGAGCAGCACATCCACCGCGGGACGGTTCAGTCCGCCCTCGGGCACGATCACGTCGGCGTGAGCGCGGCTTGGCTCGACGAAGTCCTCATGGCTTGGCCGAACCGTCGCGAGGTATTGGCCGATGATGCTCTCCTGGGTGCGTCCACGCTCCACGACGTCGCGCTGCAACCGTCGAATAAATCGGAGGTCGGCCGGGGTGTCGACGAAGACCTTGAGATCGAACCGGTCGCGCAGGGCGGGCTCCCACAACACGAGGATCCCCTCGACGACGACGACACCGGTCGGCTCCACCCACCGGACATCCTCGACTCGGTCGTGGATCGCGTAGTCGTAGACCGGCACCGGCACCCGTTCGCCTGACAGCAGGGTGCTGAGGTGCTCATCGAGGAGTTCCCAGTCGAACGCCGACGGGTGGTCGTAGTTGGCGGCGACCCGCTCCTCCATCGGCTGATGGGTTCTCGAGATGTAGTACGCGTCGAGTTTGATGAGCGACAACTGGTCGGGTCCGACGATCTCCTCGAGTCGGTCGGCGATCGTCGACTTGCCCGATGAGGTGCCTCCGGCGACGCCGATCAGGAACGGTCGGGAACCCATCGCGGAAACTGTAGGCGAGGTTCTCATCGACGGTGCTTGTGCGGACGACCTCCGAGCGGTAAGGGTGTGCGGGTGATCTCGGAACGCCACCTCGCCATGCTGGACTTCGAGGCGAACTGGTGGACACTCGACGAGCCGCGCGATCTCGTCATCCGTGCCCGATTTCAGTGCTCAGTCGACGAGTACCATTCCGAGTTGAACGATCTGCTCGCAACTTCGGAGGCGGAGGAACATGACCCCCTCCTCGTCCGGCGACTGCGGCGGCAGCGGTCCCGGAGGCGCCGGGAGCGCCTTGAGACGGGAACGGACGCGCCGGGAGGGCCGAATCGATGAGTGACAGCCGGAACGCAAGCGGTCAGATGCCTCGGCGGGTTCCCCGCAATCAGCAGGCTCAGGTGTCGGGAGGTCTCGCGATCGTGCTCGCGGCGGTCGCGGTGATCGCCGGCTTTTTGATTCTGCGGTCGATCTCCGGTGGCGACGGTGGTGTGGTCGATGGGCCGGCGGTGGCCCAACCGGCGGTGGAGACCTCGACGACGCTCGATGCTGCGGCGGCCCCGACGACGATCGCGGCCCCGACGACCACGATCGCTGGGATGGTCACCGATGGCGCGTCGGTGGTCGTCGCCAACGCGAACGCGGTGAACGGCTCGGCGGGTTTGATGAGTTCCGAGTTGGGCGCGGTTGGCTACCAGATGGGCACCCCAACAAACGCTTCGGCCTCGATCGGCAAGGTCGACCTCACGGTCGTCTATTTCGATCCGGGTATCCCGTCAGCCCAGGGGGTGGCTGAGTCAGTCGCCCGTTCGCTCGGCGGGGTGTCGTCGATCGCGCCGCTGCCGACTCCTGCCCCGACCCAGACCGGATCCCTCGACGGTTCCGGGGTGCTGGTGATGCTCGGCGTCGACAAGGCGGGCCGCACGCTCGCCGAGTTGGCCCCCGACATGATCCCGGCTCAAGACGCCGCGGGCTGACCGCCCGTACCTCAGCCGAGCAATTCCGCGATCAGCGCTGAGGCGCTTTTCTCAATGCACATGAGTGGCTCGCTGAGGGCGAGTTGCTCGCCGTGATCGGCGACGAGTGATCGCGTGGGGAGTCGTTCGGCGACATCGGTGTCGACGATCCCGCACACGACTCCGCACGGAACGCCGTGAGCGGCGGCGATTCCAGCAACTCCGCCGACCACTTTGCCGGCGAAGCTCTGCGCGTCCAGGTGGCCCTCGGCGGTGATCACGAGGTCGGCACCCTCGATGCGCTCGTCGAGTTCGAGCTCGTCGGCGACGAGGTCGAAGCCGGGGAGGAGTCGCCCGCCGAGGGCGGCGAGCCCCCCTGCGAGTCCTCCGGCAGCACCGGAGCCCGGGAGGTCGATGATCTCGACTCCGTATTGCTCGCGGTAGACGTCGGCGAGTCGTTCGAGCCGGCGGGTGAGCAGCTCTACTTGGGCGGGGCTCGCCCCCTTCTGGGGTCCGAAGACCTTCGCCGCGTCGGTGAAGCGGGTGGTCACGTCGCAGGCGACGAGCAGCTCGACTCCGCGGAGGCGGTGGGGTGCGGTGATCGCCCGGATCGCCCCGAGTCCGCCGTCGGTGGTGGCTGAGCCTCCGAGTCCGACGACGATTCGTTGGGCATTGAGGTCGAGGGCGCGGTCGATCAGTTCGCCGATACCGGTGGTGGACGCCGCCATGGGGTCGTTGCCCTCTGCTCCTCCGGCGAGTTGCAGTCCGCTAGCGAGGGCCATCTCGATGACGGCAACGCGTCGGTGGAGGCGCCACGGCGCGTCGACCGGGTCGCCGAGCGGGCCGGTGACGGTGGTGGTGCGGTTGGGGCCGCCGAGGGCGTCGAGGATGCCCTCGCCCCCGTCGGCGACCGCGATCTCGACGCAGTCGTGCCCGAGCTCCCAACAGGCGTGACCGATGGCGGCAGCGACCTCGGCAGCGGTGGCCGTTCCACGGAACTTGTCGACTGCGGCCACGACGCGCACGGGCCGAACCTAGTGGGCGGCCAATGCGGCTTCGCCGGTTGAGTCACAGCGGTCGGGATCTCGCGAGCTCGGGTTCGTAATTCCGACTGATCCGGTTAGATTTCGGCCCATGGCAGTCACGGTTCGTATTCCCACCACTCTCCGCCCGCTTTCTGGGGGAGCGAAGCAGGTGGAGGTCGCTCCGGGTCCGCTCTCGGAGGTCATCGCCGGTCTTGAGGCGGCGCATCCTGGCTTCGCCGATCGTCTCCTCGACGAGGACGGTGGGCTCCGCAAGTTCGTGAACGTCTTCGTCGATGATGACGATGTGCGTTACCTCGACGGTTTGACCACCGAGGTCGCTGACGGGATCACCGTCAGCATCATTCCGGCTGTTGCCGGCGGCTGAGTCGCTGTTCCGCGGGCTCTCGCGCCATTTGAGCGCTCCGATTGCCGGTTGGCAGTCACCCTTGTAGAGTGCTAGCACTCGCATGGCTCGAGTGCCAGAATCCGGCTCGAACCCAGCGACGGCCTCGTTTCACGGGGTCCCCCGCGCAATAACGACAGGGTCCAATGGAGGACAACAGATGCCGAAGATCATTGCTTTCGATGCCGAGGCCCGACGCGGCCTGGAAGCGGGCATGAACAAGCTCGCGGATGCCGTCCGAGTCACTCTCGGACCCAAGGGACGCAACGTCGTCCTCGAGAAGAAGTGGGGCGCCCCGACGATCACCAACGACGGCGTCTCAATTGCCAAGGAGATCGAGCTCGACGATCCGTTTGAGAGGATCGGCGCCGAACTGGTCAAGGAGGTCGCCAAGAAGACCGACGACGTCGCCGGTGACGGCACCACCACCGCCACCGTGCTCGCTTGGGCGATGGTTCACGAAGGCATCCGCAACGTGGCGGCCGGTGCTAATCCGATGGACCTGAAGCGCGGTATCGAGGCCGCCGTCGAGGCCGCGGTCGGATCGATCCGCTCCCTCGCCAAGGACGTCGACTCGAAGGAGCAGATCGCGCAGGTCGCGTCGATCTCGGCCGCTGACAGTGAGATCGGGTCGATGATCTCCGACGCGATCGACAAGGTCGGCAAGGACGGCGTCATCACCGTCGAGGAGAGCCAGACGTTCGGCATGGACATGGACCTCGTGGAGGGCATGCGCTTCGACAAGGGCTACATCTCGCCCTACTTCGTGACCGACACCGACCGCATGGAGGCGTCGCTCGACGATCCCTACGTGCTGCTCGTGTCGTCGAAGATCACGAACGTCCGCGACCTCGTGCCGCTGCTCGAGAAGGTCATGCAGAGCTCGCGTCCGCTGGTGATCATCGCCGAGGACATCGAGGGTGAGGCACTTGCCACCCTCGTCGTCAACAAGATCCGCGGGACGTTCAAGTCGGCCGCGGTGAAGGCTCCGGGCTTCGGTGAGCGTCGCAAGGCGATGCTCCAGGACATGGCGATCCTGACCGGAGGCCAGGTCATCAGCGAGGAGGTCGGTCTCAGCCTTGAGAACGCCACCCTCGATTTGCTCGGCACGGCCAAGCGCGTCGTGATCACCAAGGACGAGACCACGATCGTGGAGGGGGCCGGTGACTCCGACGACATCAAGGGCCGCATCAACCAGATCAAGGCCGAGATCGACAACACCGATTCCGACTACGACCGAGAGAAGCTTCAGGAGCGTCTCGCCAAGTTGACCGGCGGCGTCGCTGTGCTGAAGGTTGGAGCCGCGACCGAGGTTGAGCTCAAGGAGAAGAAGCACCGCATCGAAGACGCGGTCTCGACCACGAAGGCTGCGATTGAGGAGGGTGTGGTGCCCGGTGGCGGTGTCGCACTGATTCGTTCGATTGACGCGGTCGAGGCGGTCGTTGCGTCGCTCTCGGGTGACGAGGCGACCGGTGCGCGACTGATTGCCCACTCGCTGTCCGCGCCGCTTCGCCAGATCGCGGAGAACGCTGGCATGGAGGGCGGAGTCGTCATCGAGAAGGTGCGCTCCCTCTCGGGCGCCGAGGGTCTCAACGCGGCCACCGGTGTCTACGAGGACCTCGTCAAGCTCGGTGTCATCGATGCCGCGAAGGTGACCCGCTCGGCGCTCCAGAACGCGGCGTCGATCGCGGCGCTCTTCCTTACCACCGAGGCGATCGTCGCCGATAAGCCTGAGCAGGCCGCACCGGCCATGCCGGGCGGCGACATGGACTTCTGAGTTTCGGATCGCTGGCGCGACGCGAGTCGCTCACCATCAATCCGTCGGGCCCCGGGGTTACCCCCGGGGCCCGACCATGTCTCGGCCGTAGCGTGATGCCGTGATCGCCCTCGTCTCCGCCCGCGCCGCCGAGCACCTCGACTCCGACCTTCCGCTTCTGCTCGAACATCTCGAGGACGCTGAGGTCGCTCACTGGGACGATCCGTCGGTCGACTGGAGCCGCTTCTCGGCGGCGGTGATTCGCAGCACCTGGGACTACCACCAACGCCTTGATCAGTTTCTTGACTGGGCTGAGCGAGTGGCGCGACTCACCCGTCTGGTCAACCCCGTCGATCTCATCCGTTCGAATGTCGACAAGGGTTATCTCGTCGATCTGGCCGAGCGAGGAGTGCCGGTGGTGCCGACCCGAGTGGCGGCTGATGCCGATGATGTCGCCGCGCTCCGAGCCGGTGGTGACCTCGACGGTCGGGTCGTGGTGAAGCCGGCGATCGGTGCGGGGTCGAATGGCGCAGCTCGACACGTCGACGATCCCGATGGTGCTGAGCAGCACGCCCGCTCGCTGCTGTCGGGCGGTCGAGTGGTGGTGCAGCCCTATGTCGACGGCGTCGACGATCGCGGTGAGACCGGTCTCGTCATCCTCGGTGGTGAGTTCAGTCACGCGTTCCGGAAGGGCGCGATCCTGTCGGCTGATCGCGCGTGGGCGGACGATCTCTATGTCGTTGAAGACATCTCGGCTCGGCAGGCGACCGAAGATGAGCTCGCCGTCGGACGGCAGGTCGCGAAATTGTTCCCTGAGGCCGCGTATCTACGGGTCGATCTGCTGCCCGGTCGTGATGGCCCGCTCGTGTCGGAGGTGGAGGCGATCGAGCCGTCGCTCTTCTTGCACGTCGCCGATGGCGCGGCTGAGCGCGCGGCCCGCGTGTTCGCCTCGCTCGGGGAGACCCCCGACGAAGGTCATCGGTAGCCTGCGGTCATGCGTATGGAAACCGGCGTCTGCGTCGTGCACCTGTTCTGCCGTCCGACGAGCGAACTCGATCGCGAGGCGGTGATCCAGGCGGTCAAGTCAGCCGAGACCGACGGTGCCCAGGTGGTGACCGCGGCGATGCTCGGTCACAAGTGCGATCTCGCGGTGATGGCGCTCGCTCCCGACTTGGCGGTGCTTCGGGCGCTCCAGACCGGCTTGCAGCGCGGCGGTATCGAGGTGGTTGATTCCTACGTCAGCATCACCGAGGTCAGCGAATACGCAAAGGGCATGCCCGAGGAGATGCTTCGCGATCGGCTCTACCCGGTGCTCCCACCCGAGGGCAAGCCGGCCTTCTGCTTCTACCCGATGTCGAAGCGCCGCGAGGGCCACGCCAACTGGTACACGACGCCGTTTGAGGAGCGCTCCGAGATGATGATGGAGCACGGCAAGTCGGGCCGCACCTTCGCTGGGAAGATCGTCCAGTTGGTCACCGCCTCGACCGGCTTCGACTCCCATGAGTGGGGTGTCACCCTGTTCGCGGTGAATCCCGAGGTGATCAAGGACGTCGTCTACACGATGCGATTCGATCGTGGGTCGGCGTTGTTCGGTGAGTTCGGCGACTTCTACGTCGGTTATCTCACCGCCATCGACGAACTGGTCTGATCGACTTGGTCTGATCGACCGGGTTAGCCGATCTCGAATCCGGCGGCGTTGGCGATGACGTCGTTGCCGAAGGCGTCAAAGCGGAACTCGTTGAAGGTGGCGCGCACGAGGTCGCCGCTCGCGGTGCTCAACTCGATGGGTCCCGATAGGCCGGCGTAGTCGATTTGCAGACCGCTCTCAACGAGTCGAGCGCAATCCTCGAAGTTGGAGCAGACGCGTCCTCCGCTGCTTACCGAGGCCATTTGGCCAGCGATACGACCCGGGTTGTCGCTTCCCGCTTGGAGAGCTGACAGCGCGAGCAGGTTGACGCAGTCGTGCGCGTTGGTCGCGAAGTGGCCGGCTGGTTCGTCGATGTTTGGCACGATCGAGCGCGGCGCGATGCCGATCACTCGTTCCCGTGTAGTGCCGCTCATCTCGACCGCGGTTTGGCTGGCGGCGCGGAGCGAGTCGTTCACGATCACGAACGGGGTGGGTGACCCGGTCGCTCCGATGGCTCGATCGACTGCTCCAAGGAGCCGGCCGCCGTCGTCGGTGTCACCGAGGATGATCACGATGCCGGCTTCTGAGGTGACGGCGGCGGTTGCCTCGTCGCGCAAGTCGGGGTCGTCACCGCTGAAGGGGATCTCGGCGACGACGCTCAGGATCGAGCGGGTGGAGATCGCCTCGCGGAGTTCGCTCGCCATGTCGCGTCCGTATCGATCGTCGAGGTAGGCGATGGCGATGGTTCCGCTGCCGGTGCGGGCCGCCGTTCTCGCGATCGCCGACATCTGCAGCGAGTCGCTGCCGACGGTGCGGAAGAACAGGTTCTGGTCGGGGAAGCCGTCGAGGGCGATCGCCGTGGCGGTCGGCGAGCACAGCACGATCCCGGCCGTGGTCGCCTGGCCGAGCACCCGAAGGGCGACGTTCGATGAGGCCGGCCCGATGATCGCGTCGACTCCCGCGGAGACGAGGGCGCTCAGGTCCACCGAGGAGGTCTCGTCGGCAGTGACGAGCTCGACAGGTTGGCCGAGCACTCCTCCTTGGGCGTTGATCGTGTCGACGGCTGACTGAACGGCAGCGGTGAGCGGACTACCGAGGCCGGCGCCAGCGCCGGTGGTCGGCAACAGGGTTCCGAGTCGCAGCACACCGTCATCGACCCTGCTCGGGATGGTGGTCGTTACGGCTGGCAGCACTGAGACGACGGGGGCGGTGTCGTTCGGGGTCGAGCATGCGGCGGTCAGGGTCGCCGTCAGGATCGCGATGACCGAGGCGCGCAGGAGTCGACCACCGCTCACGAGGTCACGATAGAAGGAAGCCGTGGCGGACGGTCAGCACTCATCCAACGGCCTCGATGGTCCGGCGTCGGATTTGCTCACGGCCGCCCGTAACGCGGTTCCACGGTGGTTGGCGAGATGCGTCGAGCGGGTCGCGGTGGCGCAGTCGATTTCGCTCGATGGTGTGACCGCCGAGCTCGACGCGATGGTGAAGCGACGCGCCGGTGAGGTGCTCGACCGGCTTGGTGTCCTGCTCGCCACCGATGTCGATGAGCAGCGGGCAAATCCGCTCGACATCTTGCGCGACGCCGTCGTCGGGCCGACGGAGGTGCTGCGAGCCGCAGGCGCGCGACCGGTGACCCGGGACGCGTTCTCCGAGGAGCGTTTCCCGAGCGACGTGTTCGATCTCGCCCCGGCGACGTGGGCAGATGTCCACGAGTCGATGGTCGAGCCCGGTCTGACCTGGGGGGCGTGGAAGGCGGCGGTGGTGTTGACCCGTCGGCGAGATGAGGGGCTGCGATGAGCGGCACCTACTCTTCGGGTGTGACCGACCCCTCAGGCATGAGTGCGCGGACCCCGCGGGCGGTGTCGACCGCGCTCGCTCGCCGCACGAAGGTGATCAACTCGGGTCCGACGGAGGGTCGGGCGTTCTGCCATGCCCTCTCCGCCGCCACCGATGAGTGGATCGTCGCGCTTCACGAAGCCGCGCGGGAGTCGACCTCGCGGCCGCCGCGGATCGCGCTTGTCGCGACCGGTGGGTTCGGGCGCGGGGAACTCGCCCCGTTCAGCGATATTGATCTCTTGCTGGTGCACGCGACCCGTCCGGAGCGGGTGGAGGAGTTTGCCTCGGCGATCTGGTATCCGATCTGGGACGCGGGCTGCAAACTTGGCCACGCCGTTCGAACGGTCGATGAGCAGTCGGCGCTGATCCGCAAAGACCTCGACTCGGCGACGGCCATGTTGACGGCGCGATTCGTGGCCGGCGACGCGGCGCTCGCTCGCTCGGTCATCGAGTCGGGCGCGGAGAATTGGAGGAAGCGTCGCAAGCGGTTCCTCACCGAGTTGAGAGAGCGGGTGCGTGACCGCCAGTCGGGCGCCGGTGAGGTGGCGTACACCTTGGAACCGGATCTGAAGGACGGTCATGGAGGTATCCGTGACGCCCAGTCGCTGTGGTGGGCCGAGGTCGGTGGGCTCGCTTTGCGCGAGGACGACAGCGCGGTGCTCAACGAGTGTTACGACGTGCTGTTGTCGTCACGGGTGGCCTTGCATCGTGCCACCGGGCGCCCGGGCGACATTCTGCGGCTCGAGGATCAGGATGCGACTGCGGTCGCGGCCGGTCACTCCGATGCCGACCGATTGATGGCGGAGATCTCGGCGGCCGCGCGAACCGTGGCGTGGATCGCCGATGAGACGTGGGGTCGCGTGGGTCGGACCATCTCGCGTCGGCGCGAGCCGGTGGCGCCCGGGGTGGTGCTCGTCGACGGCGAGGTCGAACTCGATGACGGCGCCAATCCGGCGACCGACCCGACGTTGGTGATGGCGGTCGCGGTGGCCGCTGCACGACGCCGGGCGAGGATCGGCCGTCGCAGTCTCGATCTGTTGGCGGAGTCGACGCCGATGTGGCCCGAGCGATGGCCGGCCGGGGCGCTCGATTCTTGGGTGGCGCTGCTCCTTGAGGGGCACGCCGCGATTCCGGTGCTAGAGGCTCTCGATCAGCGCGGGTTGATCACCCGCATGTTGCCCGAGTGGAAGCCGGTTCAGGCTCGACCGCAGCGAAACGCCTATCACCGCTTCACTGTCGACCGACATTTGTGGGAGGCAGCGGCCAACGCCTCGATGCTCGTCGATCGGGTGTCGCGCCCTGATCTCTTGGTGCTTGGAGCGTTGCTGCACGACATCGGCAAGGGATACCCGGGAGATCACACCGACGCCGGCGTCGATCTCGTTCGTTCCTCGATCGGTCCTCGTGTTGGTCTGAGCGAGACCGACACCGAGACCGTCGTGTCGATGATCCGACATCACCTGTTGTTGCCCGATGTGGCGGTGCGTCGCGATCTTGGTGATCCGAAGACCATCAAGGGGGTGGCCGATCACCTCGGCGATCGCTTGCACCTCGACTTGCTTCACGCGCTTACTGAGGCCGACTCGCTCGCAACTGGCCCGTCGGCGTGGGGGCCGTGGAAGGAGGGGCTCGTCAACGAGCTCGCGAGCCGGGTGGGTCATGTGCTCGGCGGCGGTGAGGTGTCCGAGGTGGCGTGGCGTCTCTTTCCCGATGCCGAGGTCGTCGAGCGGATGGCGTCGGGCACGCGGTCGGTGATGGTGGACGGGGATCGAGTGACGGTGGTGACCGCCGACTTGCCGGGAACCTTCTCGCGGGTGGCGGGTGTGCTCTCCTTGCACGGTCTCGACGTGGTCGCGGCGCAGGCGCATTCCGATGAGCCGCAGCCGGGTCGACCGACGATGGCGGCTTCGGAGTTCCGGATCCATGTGCCGCGCGGTGGGATCGAGGTGAAACCGCTGCTCGCCGATCTCGAGCGGGCGCTCTCAGGCGAGTTGGCGATCGAGGCTCGGCTCGCGGAGCGGGCCCGCACCTATCGACGTCGCCGGGCGACGCAGGCTCGGCCGCCGGGTCCGCCGCGGGTGGTGTTCCACGATGGGGCGTCGGCGAATGCGACGGTGATCGAGGTGCACTGTGTGAGCAAGGTCGGGGTGCTGCACCGGATCACGAAGGCGCTCGCCGAGGTCGGGCTCGACATCCGTCATGCGACGGTGCAGACGGTCGGTATGGAAGTGGTGGACACGTTCTATGTGCAGACCGCCGCTGGCGCTCCGGTGTCTGATCGTTTCCATCGGGGGGAGATCGAGCGGGCACTCCTCCATGTGGTCGCCTGATCGGCGGCTAGTTTCGGCCTATGGGGCGTCCGGATCCGGGTGATCTTGCGCGGTGGAGCGAGGCGCTGTCGGCGATCGCTCGCACCGGCCTCGGATTCTCCGACAACCTCTACGAGCGCGAGCGCTTCGAGGAGGTGCTCCACATCGCGGCCGATATCCGGGCCGCGGCGGCTGACCTCGACGACGAGGTGGCGACCCAACGCGAGACGGACCATTTCGTTCAGGAGTGGATGGCGAACATCGGTGAGGGTGTGCCCGGTTACATCACGCCGAAGGTCGCGATCGGTGCGATCGTCGGCAACGACCAGGGCCAGTTGCTGTTGGTGCAGCGGCGCGACTCGGGGATCTGGCTGTATCCGACCGGTTGGGCTGATGTCGGCTACTCACCTTCGGAGGTCGCGGTGAAGGAGGTTGCTGAGGAGACCGGGATCGAGTGTGTTCCGGAGCGTTTGGTGGCCGTGATCGACGGTCAGCGGATGGGGTTCTCGCAGTTCGGGATGTACATGTTGCTCTTTCACTGCCGCGCGGTGGGCGGCGAGTTGCGCACCCATCCGCTCGAGACCTCCGATGTTGGCTGGTTTGATGAGGGTGCTTTGCCGAAGATCACCGCCGGTGAGGAGTGGTGGGGTTCGCTCGCTTTCGCCGCGGTGCGGGGCGAGCCGGTCGAGGTGCGTTTCGAGGCTCCGCGAGATCCGGTGTGGCGCTCGGGGCCTGATATCGCCCCCTGAGGCTCAGCTGTCGCCGTCGTGGTCGCGGAGGAACTGCTCGACTTCGTCGAGTAGGTGGATCGACTCCTCGAGGTCGATCGGGCCGCTGGTGTCCTCGTCCCCGTCCATCTCGTCGACGATCTCCTCGAGTTGCTCGATATGGATGACGAGATCGTCGTCATCGGAGATGAGGGCTTCGACGCGGGCGTCGTAGTCGGCGGCCTCGTCGGCGAGGTCGGCGGTGGGGGCCGGGGTGCCCATCATTTCGCAGACTCGTTCGACGAGGGCGAGCGCGGCTTTGGGCGATGGGATCTGGGAGGCGTAACCGGGCACGGCTGCCCAGAGCGAGGCGCCGGGGAAGCCGGCGCGGCTGAGCGAGTCTTGGATGACGCCGACGATGCCGGTGGGGCCTTCGTAGCGGGAGCGCTCGAGGTCGTATCGCTCCATGAGGGTGTCGTCGGAGGCGGTGCCGATCACGTGGACGGGCCGGGTGTGGGGAACGTCGGCGAGAAGCGCACCGAGGGTGATCACCATGGGCGCTCCGACTCGTTGGGCGACCGCGGTGATCTGCTCGGTGAAGGTCCGCCAGCGGAGCGCGGGTTCGGGTCCTAGGACCATGACGACGTCGGTGCCGGGTAGTGACGCGGACCACACGCCGACGGTTGGCCAAATGATGTTGCGGCTGCCGTTCTCGTCGAGGCGGAGCAGGGGGCGCACGGTCGCGAAGTCGGTGAAGGGCTCCGGGTCGATCTCGGCGAGGGGCTCGGCTCCGCTCGTCTCGATGAGGGTTTTGAGCGCGGTGGAGGCGGCGTCTCCGGCGTCGTTCCAGCCGGTGAACGCGGCGAGCACGACGGGGTTCTTGAGGGCCGGCGGCCGGTGCCAGCGGAGGTGCTCGACGTCGGGCTCCATGTGGGTGCGAGGCTATCGGTGGGTGCTGGTCGGCGTCGCCGGGGGAGGGGGTGGTTCGGGGTACGGTCGGCTCATGGCTGTCGAGGTCTCCGCTGTCACGGTTGTCGACGACGATCTGGTCGCCGCGTTCGCGCGTCTCATCCCGCAACTGTCGTCGTCCTCTCCGCCGCCGAGCCGAACTGAGTTGGAGGCGATCGTCACGAATCCGGAGTCGGTCCTGTTCGCGGCTGTCGCGGATGGGGTGGTGGTCGGCAGTTTGACGCTGGCGCTCTACCGAATTCCAACGGGCGTGAAGGCGTGGATTGAGGATGTCGTGGTTGACGAGTCGGCCCGGGGGATGGGGGTCGGTGAGGCGTTGAACCGGGCTGCTATCGACGAGGCGGCTCGGCGTGGCGCGAAAAACGTGAGCCTGACGAGTCGGTCGTCGCGGGAGGCCGCGAACCGGTTGTATCGGCGGCTCGGTTTCGAGCCGTATGAGACGAACCTCTACCGCTACCGGCTCTGATCGGGCAGGATCTCGGCGTGTATCTGCCGGAGGTGTTCGGTCTCGACGATGACGTCGCGCTCGACGTCGTAGCCCGCGCTCGGCTCGCGACGGTGGTCGTATCGACGGGAGCGGGTTTTGAGGCGACGCCGATCCCGTGGATGCTGCGTCGTTCGCCTGATTCGACGCTGCTGGTTGGACATGTCTCGAAGGCGAATCCTCTGGCTCGCATGCTGTCGGAACCGGTGGACGCGATCGTCCTCGTCGATGGGCCCGACGGCTATGTGAGTCCGTCTTGGTATCCCTCGAAGGCCGAGTCGGGTGAGGTGGTGCCGACTTGGAACTACGTGTCGGTCCATCTCCATGGACGGCTCTCGGTTATCCACGATGCCGAGTGGTTGAGGGAGATGGTCGAGTCGTTGACGATTCGCTATGAGTCGGAGCGTGAGCAGCCCTGGTCGGTTGACGACGCGCCGGCTGACTATCTCGATCGGATGCTCCGTGGGATCGTCGGCTTGGAGTTCGTTGTCGAACGGGTCGAGGGGAAGGCGAAGCTCAGCCAGAACCGTTCCGAGGCCGACCGTGCTGGGGTGATCGCCGGCTTGCGAGCCGAGGGGGCCGACGGCCTGCTCGGCGAAATGGAGCGCTGAGGGTCGGCTAGCGGCCGGCTTCGTGGTCGAGCAGCCAGGCTTTCGCGTCGAGACCGCCGGCGAACCCGGTGAGTGAGCCATCGGCGCCGATCACTCGGTGGCAGGGCACCACGATGGAGAACGGGTTGCGTCCGATGGCGGTGGCCACGGCGCGGGTCGCCTCGGGTCGGCCGATCGCTGCGGCGTGCTCGGCGTAGGTGCGGGTGGTGCCCGGGGCGATGTCGCTGAGCGCTGACCACACCTTCCGCTGGAAGTCGGTGCCGACTGCGTCGATGGGCAGATCGAATTCCTGTCGGCCTCCGGTGAGATGCTCGATGATCTGTTGGCCGGCGAGTTCCGCGATCGCGTTGGAGCCGTCATCGAGGTCGCCGCTGTCGATTCCGACCCGTTGGAGTTCGCCATCGAGTGGCCAGAGCACCGCGCGTAGGTGCGAGTCGGAGGCGATCAAGGTGAGGGTGCCGACGGGTGTGTCGATGGTGCTGGACACGAGGGGCATGGTGACATCTTGGCACCGAGCGCTTCGGGTCGGTGTCGGGGCGTTAGCGTCCGCGCGGTGCGGGGGCTCGGAACGATCATCAATGTGGTCGCGGTGCTGGCCGGTTCTGGCGCTGGGATGCTGGTTGGGCATCGGCTGCCTGAGCGCACGCGGTCAACGGTCACTGACGCGCTTGGCTTGATCACGTTGATCGTTGGCGCGCTGAATGTCGCCGCGATCGGTGACGCCGCATTCGGTGAGGCGGTGGGCGAGGACTGGACGCTCATTGTTGTGCTCGGCGCGGTCGTGGTTGGCGGGATCATCGGTTCGCTGCTCGGCATCGAGCCGGGGCTCGAGCGGCTGGGCGCTTGGCTGCAGCGACGACTCGCTGGAGATCAGGCCGACGCAGAGCGCGCCCGGTTCATCGAGGGGTATGTCAGCGCGTCGCTGCTGTTCTGTGTTGGTCCGTTGACGGTGCTCGGCTCGTTGAGTGATGGCCTTGGTAACGGCATCGATCAGTTGGTGTTGAAGTCGTCTCTCGACCTGTTCGCCTCGATGGCGTTCGCGGCATCTCTTGGCCTCGGTGTGGCGCTGTCGGCGCTCTCGGTGTTGGTGTTCCAGGGGGCGTTGACCATTCTCGGAGCGGGCTTCGGATCGTTTATGCCGGATTCGACGGTGGCGGCGATGACGGCGACCGGTGGCGTGCTGCTGCTCGGGATCGGCCTGCGTCTTCTGCGTATTCGGCAGGTGCCGGTGGCGGATCTGTTGCCGGCGCTCGTGCTCGCGCCGGTCATCACCGCGGTGCTCGCCGCCTGGTGACCCGGGCGTGATCGCCGGCTGGGTCAGGCGTCACGTCGGCGCAGCACCACCCAGGTGAAGTGTTGATCGATGTCCTTCGGGGTGAGGTGGTGCTCATCGCGGGTGGTGACCATCTCGAATCCTTTCGCGAATACCGCGGCGAGTTGGTCAGCGGAGTAGCGAGCGACGTCTCGATCGGAGCAGCGGGTCGGCCCGTCGTCGGCGAAGGTTCCGATCACGAGGTGCCCTCCTTCGCGGATGCTTCGCTCAGCGGTGGCGACGTACCGGTCGCGGCCGGGGCCGGAGAGGAAGTGGAACACGGCCCGGTCGTGCCAGAGGTCGAAGGTGCGACCCGGGTCCCACTCAGTGATGTCACCGACCACTGTCGCGACCGAGGCCGGTTCGTTGAGGCGAGCGGAGGTGGCCGCGAGCGCGGTCTCCGAGAGGTCGAGGAGGGTGAGGTCAGTGCAACCGGCGGTGAGGAGCGCGTCGGCGAGGGGACTGGTGCCGGCACCGACGTCGATGATGGAGATCGCTGCCGGGTCGGCGACCGAGGTGATGAGGGTGAGCGAGGTGTTGGCGCTGGGTTGGAACCACGAGAGTGAGTCGTGGGCGCGCGTTCGATAGACGTCGTCCCAGTGGGCGGCCTCGGTCACACTCCGACGGTA
>JAFMMJ010000100.1 GCA_017859785.1 Ilumatobacteraceae bacterium | reverse complement strand
CGTTCAAGGTCGTCGAGTGGGTCAAGGGTGAGCGCATCGAGCTCGCCGCCCACGATGGCTACTGGGACCCGCAGTTCCCGAAGGTGGCTCAGGTGACCGTCTTCCCGATGGAGGAGGAGAGCACCCGCATCGCCGCCGTTCAGACCGGTGAACTCGACATCGCCAACCGTCTGAGCGCCGACCAAGCCCAGGTGCTCAACACCACCGACGGCGTGTCGTTGCTCGCGTACCCGACCGACCGCGTCTACTACATCGCCTTCAACAACTTGACCTCGGGTATCGGCCAGCCGACCGAGGACGTCAAGGTCCGTCAGGCGATGAACATGGCGGTCGACCGTGAGGCGATCATCGACGCCCTCTTCGCCGGTAACGCGCAGTTGTCGAATGGTCTCATCACCAACGGCAACCTTGGCTGGGACGACACCGTTGGCTACTACGACTACGACCCGGACGCGGCCAAGGCCCTTCTCGCGGAGGCCGGTTACGCCGACGGGTTTGAGATCGGAATGGCCTGCCCGAACGGCGCGTACACCAACTTCGAGCAGGTCTGTCAGGCGGTCGAGGGCTACCTCGCCGATGTCGGGATCACGATGGCCAACGGTGGCATCGAGTTCATGGAGTCGGGCCAGTACTGGGAGCTCGAGGCTGAGAAGCAACTGCCGCCGCTCTTCGGCGACGCCTGGTCGACCAACCTCGGTGAGGCGGTCAACCGTCTCCAGGGAGCGGTGCTCGCCGACGCGAGCTACGCCGCCTGGGCCGAGCCGACCATCACCGAGCTCGTCGACACGATCGCCACGACGGTCGATACCGACGAGCGCGCCGCGCTCTACGGAGAGCTCCACCGGTACATGTTCGAGAATCCGCCGTTCATCTACCTCTATGAGCCGCAGACCTTCGAGGGTGTCAACGACCGTGTCTCGGGCTACCGCCCGAATGCGGCCGAGACCTACCACCTGAAGTACGTCTCCGTCTCGGAGTGACCGACTCCTCGGTCATGATGGTCTGGTCCCTCGGGGAAACCCGGGGGACCAGACCCATAACCCCATGAGTTCACTCACCGACACCGTCGCGCCCGGAGTGCGATCCGAGGGCCCGCGAGCGTTCGCGAGGTTCCTCGGCAACTACTACCTCCGACGCGTCATCCAATCGATCGCGCTGATGTTCGGCGTGATCATCATCGTGTTCATGCTCGTACGGCTCACCGGCGACCCGGCTTCACTGATGGTGGCCCGGGAGGCCGATGCCGAGCAGATCGCCGAGATCCGAGAGCTCTACGGATTCGATAAGCCGGTGGTCGAACAGCTGACCACCTACCTCGGCGACGTCGTCACCGGCGACCTCGGACGTTCGTTTCTCTATCGCGACTCGACACTCGAGCTGATCATCAACCGGTTCCCCGACACCCTGATTCTCGCCGCCACCGCGCTCGCTTTCGCCCTCCTCATCGCCGTGCCGCTCGGTGTCGCTGGAGGCTCCAACCCGGGGCGCCCGATCGACAAACTCGCCCGCTTCGTTGGCGTGCTCGGCCAGGTGACGCCCAGTTTCTGGCTGATCATGCTGCTCATCGTCTATTTCGGGGTGAAGTGGGGCCTGTTCCCAACGAACGGCGTCGGCACCTGGAAACACCTCGTCCTCCCAGCGTTCGCCCTCAGCGTTGGCGCCATGGGTCAGTTCGTCCGACTGACTCGTTCGGCGGTGCTCGAGGTCCGCAACGAGGACTTCGTTCGGACCGCTCGCAGCAAGGGGCTCACGCGACGGGTGGTGGCCCGTCGGCATATCACCCGCAACGCTCTGCTGAGCCTGGTGAGCGTGGTGGGCGTCCAATTCACCTACATGCTCGGCGGTTCGATCTACATCGAGTCGATCTACGCGCGACCCGGTCTCGGGCAACTCCTCGATGCCGCCGTCCGCGCCCGCGACTTCCCGCTCGTGCAAGCCATCACCATCTTCATCGCGGCCTTCACCATCATCATGAACCTGCTTACCGACGTCGTCTACGGCCTGCTCGACCCGAGGATCCGTCATGGCGGATGAGCAGATCGTCGTCGAGGGACTGAGCGACGTCTACGTCGCCCCCACCCTCGGCGTGCGCCTCCGCCGCCTGTGGCGCCTGCTGTGGCGCGACAAGACCGGCCTGATCGGACTGTTGATCTTCATGTTGGTCGTGTTCGCGGCGGTCTTCGCAGATGTGATCGCGCCTCACGACCCGAACCTGCAGAACCTCAGGTCGGCGAAGCTTCCCGAGGCCTGGGCCGACGGCGGCTCGTGGACCCATGTGCTCGGAACCGACGACCTCGGACGCGACATCCTCAGCCGCATCATCCACGGTGCTCGCGTGTCGATCACCGTCGGATTCTTCGGCGTGCTCGTCGCCATGAGCATCGGGATGTTGCTCGGCATGCTCGCCGGCTACTTCAGAGGCTGGGTCGACAGCGCTCTCTCCGCGGTGATCAACCTGATCCTCTCGGTGCCCTACCTGGTGTTCGTGATCGTGATCGCCGCGATCTTCGGGCGCAGCCTCTTCAACGTCGTGCTCATCTTCGGAATCACCGACGCGCCGATCTTCGCCCGACTCACCCGTGGGGAGGTGCTGCGCATCCGCGAATCCGGCTACGCCGAGGCCGCGGAGAGCATCGGCGCCTCCCAGCCGAGGATCCTGTTCCGACACGTGCTGCCGAACCTGGTCGGGCCGCTCGTCACCCTCGCCACCTTCGAGATGTCGGCGATGATCTTCTACGAGAGCGGGCTGTCGTTCCTCGGACTCAGCGTCCCGCCGAATGTGCCCTCGTGGGGCAACATGCTCACCTTCGGCCGGCAGTACCTCACGGTGTATCCGTGGATGTCGATCTACCCGGGAATCGCGATCGCCCTCACGGCACTCAGCATGAACCTGTTTGGCGACTGGCTGCGCGACGTCCTCGATCCGCGAGTGAGGCGGTCGCGTTGACCGCCGAGCCGCTTCTCGTCGTTGACGGGCTCGTCACCAAGTTCGACGCCGCTGACGGGGCGGTACACGCCATCAACGGTGTGTCGTTCGACATCCGACCCGGCGAGACCCTCGGTGTGGTTGGGGAGAGCGGTTCAGGAAAGTCGGTCACCATGATGTCGCTCCTCGGGCTCATCCCGAGCGCGGTCGGGCGGATCGCCGCTGGAACGGCCCGCTATCAGGCGACCACCGGTGAGGTCGATCTGCTCAAGCTCTCCGAGCGGCAGTTCGGCCGAATTAGAGGTCGCGAGATCGGCATGGTTTTTCAGGATCCAATCTCGTCGCTCAACCCGGTGATGACGGTCGGCCGACAGATCGGGGAGTCGCTTCGTCGACATCACGGTCTCGGGAAGCGCGAGGCGCGCGCTCGGGCCATCGAGATGCTCGCCCGCGTTGGAATCGCCGACCCATCGCACCGAGTGGACAACTACCCACACGAGTTCTCTGGAGGCATGCGTCAGAGGGTGATGATCGCCATCGCCCTTGCCGCTGGCCCGCGATTGATGA
>JAFMMJ010000044.1 GCA_017859785.1 Ilumatobacteraceae bacterium | reverse complement strand
CAGGCTACCGATGGGGCGCGAGCCGGTCGCCTCGAACCCGCATGATCCTGCGGATCAAGAACCGAGATTGATGTAGATCTGCTTCGTCTCGAGATACGCGTCAAGGGCGTAACGCCCGAGTTCGCGGCCAACTCCGCTCTGCTTGTAGCCACCCCATAGCGACTCACTTGGCGCGGGCTGACTGTCGTTGACCCACACGACCCCCGCGCGCACGCGACGCGCCGTGGTGAGCGCAAGGTTGATATCGCGCGTCCAGATCGCCGCGGCGAGCCCGTACTCGGTGTTGTTCGCTTGGCGGACCACCTCGTCGACATCCTCGAAACGGAAGACGGTGGCAACCGGGCCGAAAATCTCCTCCCGCGCAATCGCCGGGGAATGGTCGGGCACCTCGAACACGCTCGGCGCGACGAAGAACCCCTCGGCGAGCTCAGCTGACTCGGGAAGCGCTCCGGTGAAGACGTGCCGCGCCCCGTCACCCGGAGCCGCATCCACGAAGGACCGCACGCGATCGCGCTGACGCGCCGACACGAGCGGCCCCATGGTGGTCGACTCATCGAGCCCAGACCCGAGGCGAATCGCGCTGGCCTGGGCGACCATGCCCTCGAGCACCTCGTCGTAGACAGAGGCGTGAACGAACACGCGGCTGCCCGCTGAGCACACCTCACCTTGATTACCGAAAATGCCCGCGGCGGTGCCCACGATCGCCTCAGCGATCGGCGCGTCGCCGAAGACGATGTTGGGGCTCTTGCCGCCGAGCTCGAGGGTGACCCGCTTCAACTGGTCGGCGCAGGTCCGCTGGATGTGACGTCCGACCCCGAGCGAGCCGGTGAACGAGATCTTGTCGACCCGCGGGTCGGTGAGCATCGGCTCTCCCGCCTCGACACCGAAGCCGGTCACCACGTTGAGGACCCCAGCGGGCAGCCCGGCCTCCTCGGCGATAGCCGCCATGCACAGCGCGGTCAACGGAGTCTGCTCGGCAGGCTTCAACACGACGGTGCACCCCGTGGCGAGAGCCGGGGCCACCTTCTGCGCCGCCATCAGCATGGGGTAGTTCCACGGGACGATCAGCCCGCACACCCCAACCGGCTCGCGAACCACGAGCGACAGGGCGTCGCTGCCGACCGGAGGGATGTCACCAGCGATCTTCGTGGCCCATCCGGCGTAGTACTCGAACATGAACGCGACCTCGTCGATGTCGCCGCGGGCATCAGCCAGCGGCTTGCCGCAGTCGAGCACCTCGATCTCGACGAGTTCATCGCGACGCTCTCGAACGAGGTCGCTCATCCGGTGAAGGATGCGGGCGCGGTCGCGAGCCGAGACCGCCTCCCCCCAGCGACCGTCGTCGAAAGCGGACCGCGCCGCGGCGACGGCTCGGTCAACATCGGCGGCTTGCGCCCTCGGCACGCGGGCGATCACCCGGCCGGTCGCCGGATCGACGCTTTCGAACTCCTCGCCGTCAATCGCGGCGACCCACCTCCCATCGATGTGCATCCCAGCTGGGACGCGCGCGAGGACTGCCGGAGCTCCGTCGACACTGCTCATGGATCGCAAGGTAGTCGCCGAGGCGCGGCCGTCGACAGGCCTCAGCGGGTACGAAGCCCCGTCGGAAGATGCTCGTCGTGAGCGAGTCGCCGCAGCGAGAAGGTGTGAGCTCCTCCGATCTCGATCGAGCCGACCCGAGTGATCGAGCAGTGTCCGATCACGAAGCGGTCCCACTCCCACGGGGTGGGCACGAGCCCGAGGAGGTGACCGATCGTCACCGAGTTCGTCCCGGCATGGGCGAACAGCAAAATGCGCCGACCCGGCTCGGAGATGGTCCACACCGGCAACTCGTGATCGTCTCGGGAGACACTCCGCTCGGCGAGGAAGTACTCGGCGCCGTTGTGGATCCGGTCGACGAAATCTCGGACACTCTCTCCGCCTTCGAGACCGTGCCACCGGTCGTCCGGAGCCATCCGGCGCATCTCTGCGTAGGCCTGCTCGGCTCGCTCCGCGGGTCCACCATCCCAGCCCGGATCACGGATCTCATGGAGCCACGGTGCGATCACCTCGGGCCGATCAAGCAGCGTCAGCAAAGGCGCCGCCGTCTGCCGCGCGCGCTGGAGCGGCGAGACCAGGATCTCGTCGAAGTGCTCGGTCGCGAGATGGCGGGCCGTGATCTCCGCTTGCTCGAGACCGCGCGCCGTCAGCGGTGGATCACCGACGCTCAGCCCGTTGCGGACCCACTCGGGCTCTCCGTGGCGGACCAGCACGATCTCCATGCGCTCGAAGGTACCGTCTCGGTGTGTCGAGCCGACCGGACTGGTACGCGGATCCGACTGGCCGCCACGAACTCCGGTACTTCAACGGGACCTCTTGGACCGGGGATGTCTCTGACGCGGCACGCCGATCGATCGACCCGCTCACGCCAACTCCGCGGCGGCGCGGCACACGGTCGGTCGTCGCCGCCCTCCTCGCCCTTACCGGGGTCGGCACCCTTGTCATCGCGATCGTCGTGGTCCCCCGGGTGGCGGCGTACCTCGACGTCTCCCCTCACACGGTCGAGATCACCGAGTGCGCGCCCGATGGGAGCGAGGTCGCGCTCAGGGTGGCACTCGCTAACACAGGCGAGTCGAGGGCCGATTACACGATTCACGTTCGACTCCTCGATGACAGCGGCGCGGTGATCCGCGACACCACCCTCGAGGTGAACGCCATCGCCGCCGGATCGACCGTCGAGACCACCGATCGCCTCCCCGCCCGATTCGATGACGTCGCATGCGAGATCCGCGGGGTAAGCGGCCCCCTGCCCTTCGGCATCGACCTCGGGCCTGCTCCGTCGAGCCGTTGAGGCGACGTCGGCCTAGCGTCGCACCCGTGGACGACCAGCACACCACCGCCGATGAACGGGTCGTCGACCCGATGAGCAAATCGACCGACACGCAGTTTGGCTGGCGTCAGATCGGCGCCCGCGTGGCGGTCCTCACTGTGATGGTCGCGTTCGCCGCCTTCTGGACGTGGGCGCTTTTCTTCGCCTCGAAGGAAGCAGTGAACCGCATCGGCGACGTCGAGTGGGCCGAGCGTGCCGAGGCGGTCTGCCAGGACTGGAATGAGCGCCGCCTCGAACTCGCCGACTATCGCCAAATCCGCGAAGGTGGGGCCGACCTGATTCGCGAGCGAGCCGACATCATCGACCGCGCGACCGACATGGTCGAGTCGATGATCGCCGAGGTGAACGCTGTGCGACCCTCCGATGAGAAGGGCCGGGCGATCGTCCCGCTCTGGACCGACGAATACGCCACGTACATCGAGGATCGTCGCCGCTACGCCGCTGAGTTGCGCGCCACCGGGGAGAACCTCCCCTTCTACGAGACCATGAGCGAGGTGCCGCTCTCCGAGCGGCTCGAGACGTTCGCCGGAGACAACCGGATGGACGCCTGCGCCCCTCCCCGCGACCTCAGCATGTGACGGGCGGACGCGACCGCCGATCGGTCAGTGGTCGGCGAGGGTAGACCTGATCACCCGCGCGGGAGCTCCGACCGCGACCGAGTGATCGGGGATCACCCCGTTGACCACGCTGTTGGCACCGATCACGCACCCTCGTCCGATATCGGCACCAGGGAGAACGACCGACCCGTGCCCGATCCATGATCCGGAGCCGATCCTTACCGGTCGCTCCGGCATCGTCTGAGCCGAGATGGGGAGATCCGGGTCGCCGTAGCCGTGGTTCTGGTCGGTGATGTACACGTGATGGCCGGTCCACACATCGTCGCCGATCTCGATCGACAGATGCCCAACGATGCCCGAGCCACGACCGATCAGGCACCGATCCCCGATGCTGACGACCGGTGACCCGATGCACTCCTGCCCCGGGACCATGCCGGCCGAGAGCGCGACATGCTCCCCGATCATCGTCTCTCGGCCGATGTGGATGTACCGCTCGTTCATGACCGTCGTGGGTGGGAAGCAGATGACGCTTCGCTCGCCGAACGCGCCGAATCGGCGGCCGGCGCGACTATCGGGTCCGATGGCGCCGTGGACCCTGACGAGATCGAGGAGCGGCAGGGCCGCCCGCCCGATGGCGCGCCCCATAAGGCGCCGCAACACTCCGAGCACAAGGGGCACGCTACCGTCCGGTCGATGGACCCTCGGGAGGCCCGAAGCGCGAACGGTTGGATCGGCATCGACCGAGACGGAGTATCGGTGTTCAAGGGCATTCGTTACGCCGAGGCCGACCGCTTCCGCCCAAGCGAACCGAACGACGGGACACCCGCGCGAGCCGACACCTATCTCGCGCAGAGCGCCCAAGTGCCAGGCCTCATGGAGCAGTTCCTCGGAGGCTCCAGCCAACCGATGGGCGAGGATTGCCTCGGCCTGAACATCTTCACCCCCGATGTCGAAGCGAGCCTCCCAGTGATGGTCTGGGTGCACGGAGGCGCCTTTGTCAACGGTTCCGGCTCGGTCCCCTGGTATGACGGGACCGAGCTCGCGAGGAAACGCGGGGTCGTCGTCGTCACGATCAATTACCGCCTCGGACTCCTTGGTTTCACGGGACCGAACGACCTCGGAATCGGCGATCAAATCAGCGCCCTCACATGGATCCGAGACAACATCGCTGCCTTCGGCGGCGATCCCGGCTCGGTCACCGTCTTCGGCGAGTCAGCGGGAGGCGCGTCGGTGATCGCGCTCTTGGCCGCGCCGTCGGCACGGCAACTCATCCACCGAGGAATCGCGATGAGCCCATCGATGCCGCAACTACGGTCGACCACTCGAGCAACTGAGGCGCTCGGAGAAGTGCTCGCCACGGCGGGCGTCGATCATCCCGATGCTCTGGCCGATCTCCCTATCGACCGGCTCCTCGAGGTCCAGGCCTCTGTGCTGTCCACGAGCGGGGACTCACTCACCGCCTTCTCCCCGACCGTCGGAGGCGCCCTCGTTCCCGCCGATGCGCTCGACCGAGTCGCCGCCGACCCGAGGCCCCTCATGATCGGCACCACCCGAGACGAGATGCACCTGTTCACTGCCTTCGATCCGGAGGTCAACAGCCTCGACCTCGACGGGGCGCTCACGCGCTACCGGCACTGGTTCGACGATGATGCCGAGGAGGCGATCGAGCGCTACCGAACTCGGCGGCCCGGCCACACTCCCGGTCAGCTCGTGTCAGCCGCCCAAACCGACCAGATCTTCCGACACCCGGCGCGTCGTCTCGTCGAGCGACGTGCCGCCCCTACCCACCTGTGGTGGTTCACTTTCGCGACCCCGTCGTTCGACGGCGTACTCGGCGCGTGCCACGCCCTCGATATCCCCTTCGCATTCGACAACCTGCATCGCCCCGGTGTCGACATTTTCACGGGGGACGGACCAGAGCGCCAAGGTCTCGCCGACCGGTTCAGCACCGCGATCACCGACTTCGCCAAGCACGACGACCCGGGCTGGGAGGACGCCAACACAGGAACAGTCGTCCTCGACGGCGACGGCACTCGAACGGTGGAGCATCCCGAATCCGAACTCCTCGCCCTATGGGACGGCCGGTGACTCACGGCGCCGAAGCTGGGCGAATCCTCCGAGGCCCACGACTCGGCGCCGGCTCGATCACCGATGTGCCCGGTGTGCTTCTCGGACACCACCAACGAACCGGCCGCGGTTGGCGTACGGGGACGACCGTGGTGCTCACTCCCGACGGAGCCACCGCCGGGGTCGAGGTCCGGGGCGGCGGTCCCGGCACCCGCGAGACCGACGCGCTTCGACCCGGCAACCTCGTATCGACGATCCACGCGGTCTGCCTCTCGGGAGGGAGCGCGTACGGACTCTCCGCGGCCGACGGCGTCGTGGCCCACCTCGAGGCGCTCGGCCTCGGGCACCCAGTTGGCGAAGCACCCCATCAGGTCGTCCCCGTGGTGCCGACCGCGGTGATCTTCGACTTGGCACGCGGCGGACAGTTCACCAACCGCCCCGACGCCGACTTTGGCCGGGCCGCCTGCCGACGGGCCTCGGTGAAGGGTCAGGCGCGAGGTTCCGTCGGCGCCGGTGCCGGCGCGATCTCCGGCGGACTTGCCGGCGGAGTCGGCTCGGCCTCAGCCGAACTGGACCTCGGCTCCGGACCGGTCCACGTGGCCGCTCTTGCCGTCGTCAACTCCCACGGATCGGTGATCGATCCCGCGACCGCCCTCCCCCGCCTCCACGACGGCCGGCTTCGACGGCCCGACCGCGACCAACGACGAGCGGTCGCCGACGCGATCGCACGACTCGGACGCGGCGCGACGGATCCTGAGCGAGGCGGCCTCAACACCACCCTCGTCGTCGTCGCTACCGACGCTCGCATCGACGCCACCGAAGCGACGCGCGTGGCATCGGTAGCCCATGACGGCCTCGCCCGATCGATCCACCCCGTGCACTCGCTCTTCGATGGTGACACCGTGTTCACCCTCGCTACCCGCCAGATCGATCTCGCCGGTCCCTCACGGCCGTCGGCCCTCAACCTCCTCGCTACAACCGCCGCCGACTGCGTCGCCCTCGCGTGCTCGGATGCCGTGCTCTCAGCCGAATCCCACAGCGGCGTGCCGGCTTACCGCGACCTCGCACCCGGGGTGGCCGGTGGCTGAGTTGACGGTCTGCTCGACCACGGAGGAGATGACCACGCTCTCGAGGTCGTGGATCGCCGAGGGACACACCATCGCCGTCGTTCCAACGATGGGCGCCCTCCATCGAGGACACGTCGTATTGATCCGCGAGGCGCTTAGACGCGCTAACCGGGTCGTCGTCACGGTCTTTGTGAATCCGACCCAATTCGATCGGGCCACCGATCTTGACGCCTACCCGAGGGATCTCGCCGCGGACCTCACGACCTGTGAGGCTGAGGGCGTCCACGCCGTCTTCGCGCCGAGTGTCGCCGAGGTCTACCCGCAGGGAGCTACCACGTCGGTCGACCCGGGCCCGATCGCCGACCGCCTCGAGGGTGAGCACCGGCCGGGGCACTTCTCTGGAGTCGCGACGGTGGTGCTCCGATTGTTCGAGATCGTGTCTCCGCATGTCGCTGTGTTCGGCGAGAAGGATGCCCAACAACTCGCCATCGTGCGCTCGGTCTGTGAGCCACGCGAGATCGACATCGTCGGGGTGCCGACGGTGCGCGAGTCGGACGGGCTCGCTCTGTCGAGTCGGAATGTCCAACTCGATCCGGTGGCCCGACAGGCCGCCACCGCACTTCCGAGAGCGCTCGAGAGCGTGAACGACGCCTGGATCGCAGGACTCGCGGGCATCGATGAACTGCGAGCCCGCGGTATCGGCATCATCGAGGAGGCCGGAGGCGAGGTCGACTACCTCGATCTCGTCGATCCGGCCACCTTCCTCCCGTGCAGCTCACCCGAGCGCGGAGACCTCATCGTGGCGGCCGCCTGGTTCGGTGGGGTCCGCATCATCGACAACCTCCAACTCGGCTCCTGAACGGCTGTCTCAGCCGCCGAGGACGTCCGGACCGGCGATCAGCACGACCGCCAAGACCACGCCGTTGAAGAGCGCGTGGCCGAGGATTACCGGCCAGAGCCGACCAGTAATCAGGGCCGCGACGCCAAATACGGCACCGACCGCCGCGAGCACCACCACCAACCCAGCACCCGCCGACCCGGACGGATCGGCGTGGACGGCTCCGAACACGACCGCCTGAACGACAACGGCGAACGCCCGACCGACGCGCGGCACGAGAGCCGGCAAGATCACCCCGCGGAACACGACTTCCTCGACGACCGGCGCGGCCACGACCGCGGCGAACGCGGTGACGAGCAGCGCCGCCGTGAGACCGGAGTCGTCGAAGAGCCCCTCGGTGTTCGAACCGATTTCGACACCGAGCCCCAGCAGAGCGGCAGCGACCATCGCCTGCGCGACCACCGCCGACACCCAAACAAGAGCGCCTTTGGCGACATCAGCGGGCCGCGGTCGTCCGATCAGCGAACGCCCGCTCGCGATGCCCCCTCCGACTCGTCTTCCGAGACGCCGCAGCGACCAGACCAGCGGAGGGCCGTAACCGACGAGGGTGAGGATCGCGATGCCCATCCACTCGGGGAGACCGACCTCCTCGGCCACCGCGAAGCCAACCCCTCCCGCGAGGAGGGAGAGCAGCAGGACTGCCAGGGCCAACGACGCCTCCCGAAGCCCGCCGCTCGCCGGTGGCATCGAGCCCGACGCAACCGACTCCTCAAGCGGCGGTTGCCAGGAGCGGCCGTCGAAATAGCGGAGGCCACCGTTGTTATGCCACCCGACCGGTGGCGTGCCGATCGGTGGGGGTGGGAGGTTCGTCATGTTCTTAGCGGCGTCCTGCCCGGATCATGATCAACCGGCGGTCGACCTCAGTCCAGCCCGAGCCTGCGCCATAGTCTGTCACCCGTGAGCCACACCGAGTCACTGTGGTACGACACCCTGCCCGATGACCTCCGCGTCGACAGCGTCCCGCTCGACGGGTCGATCCGATGCGACGCCGTCATCGTCGGCGCCGGGCTCACCGGACTCTGGACCGCCTACTACCTCCTCGAGCGCGAACCCGACCTTGACCTCGTCGTGATCGACCGCGCCGGTGTCGGTACCGGCGCGAGCGGACGCAACGGAGGTTGGTGCTCGACGCTCCTCCCCATGAGCCTCGACCGGATGGCCCGCGACCATGGCCGCGCTGCAGCCCGACGGATGCAGATCGCCATGCACGACACCCTCGACGAAATCGAGCGCGTCGTCACCTCGTACGGGATCGACGCCGGGTTCCAGCGGGGCGGGTCGCTGACAGCAGCCCGAAGCGCTCCTCAGGAACGACGCATCGCGCACGAGCTCTCGCGCTACCGAGAATTCGGATTCGGCGAGGAGCACTACCGTCTCCTCAACATCGCTGAGGCGACGGAACGCTGCGCGATGACGAGAATCCGCTCGGCCCTCCACACTCCCCATTGCGCAGCCGTCCACCCGGCGAGGCTGACCCACGGCGTCGCCCGGCTGGCTCGAGACCGCGGGGCGCGAATTCTCGCTCCGGTGCGCGCTTCTCGTATCGAGCCCGGTCGCGTCACCACCGACCGCGGGATCATCACCGCCGAATTCATCATCCGGGCCACCGAGGGCTACACCTCCAACCTCGAGGGCGAGCATCGATCGATGATCCCCCTCTACTCGATGATGGTGGCCACCGAGCCTCTCGACGCTTCAGTGTGGGAGACGATCGGGCTTCGCGACCGTGAGACGTTCGACGACGGGCGTCACATGATCATCTACGGCCAACGAACCGCCGACGACCGACTCGCCTTCGGTGGTCGTGGCGCGCCGTATCACTTCGGCTCGAGGATCGACGACCGGTTCGACACCGACGATCGAGTGCGTCAGGCGATTACCGCCACGCTGATCGACCTGTTCCCTGCGCTCGCTGATACGCGATTCACCCACCACTGGGGTGGACCGCTCGCGGCCCCGAGGGACTGGGCGTGCTCGGTCGACTTCGACCGCCGAACCGGGCTCGCCCGAGCCGGTGGCTACGTCGGCGATGGTGTCGCCACAACGAATCTCGCGGGACGAAGCCTCGCTGCAATGATCGCCTCCGGGTCACGCGAGGGCGACGACGACCTGCTTCGACTTCCGTGGGTGGGCCATCGGTCTCGACGCTGGGAACCCGAACCGGTTCGATGGCTCGGCATCAACGCCGGACGCCGGGCGGCCGACCTCGCCGATCGCATCGAGGAGCGCACCGGGCGAGAGAGCCGCTTCTTCGGTGGGGTGCTCGACGGCCTACTCGGCCGCTGAGCCGTTCAGCGCTGGATGCCCGGATCCTCGAATCGGGCGAGGTGCCGGACGGTGTGCACCGATGACCCCGACAGGATCGCCGATCGGCCGAGCAATCTGCCATGCTCCCAGTTGGAGAGACCAAGTTCGGGTGCCCGCAACGCATATTGGCCATCGACCCACCGGGTGAATCCGTCGCCGACGAACGGGGCATCGACCGCGCCGTAGACCGACTCGACCGTCGCGGGGTCATCGGTGATCACTGACACGACGAACCTTGGACTGTGGTGATTGCAGAGCCGGACCGCGGCATCGAGATCGTCCACCACGTGCACGGTGACCTCAGGGCGATCCTCCCACTCCCATTCACGGCCGAGCTCCTCCACCTCGATGTGCTCGACTTCCACATCAGCCGCGAGCGATTCCGGCCAGCATGACCGAGCCGCATCGGTCAGATGCGCGGTCGCACCCGGTCGACCCTCGGCGGCGACGGCGAGTGCCCCCGCGACCACCGGCACGAGCTCATCAGCCCTCGATGCTGGGATGCAGCAGACATTCAAGGTGTTGCAGACCTTCCGGTCGAGACTGCGCTCGACAACAGCAGCCAGTCGGTCCGCGGAGGCGTCTCCGGCGACCAGCATCCACGCTCCGCCGGTGCCATGCAGGCTCACCGGCACACCAGCGCTACGCGCCACCGATCCGAGGCTCGCAACCGCTGCACCGGAACCGCGGGCCACCGCGAGCGAGAGGCGACGATCAGAGAACAGCGCGTAACCCGCCCCATGAGACTCGGCATCGACAAGTCCAACCGCACCGATCGGCAGACCACATTCGGCGAGCGCCGGTCGGAGCACCCGCTCGATGATCGCCCGGGCCGTCGCCAGAGCATCCGAGCCGATGCGCAGCACCGCGGTGTTGCCGGATCGGATCACCCCAGCCGCGTCGACCACGACATTCGGACGGCCCTCGAAAACGAAGCCGACCACCCCCAGGGGCGCGCGACGTGTCTGGATCCTCCACGAATCGTGCTCGACGGTTTCGAGAAGCCCATCGCGCTCGGGAGGCGCGTCGGCCCACATGCGCAGGCCCGCGGCCATGTCCTCGATCATTCGAGCGTCGAGGCGCAGGCGGGTCACCGACCGGCCTCGTTCGAGGGCCGACGCGACATCGGCCTCGTTGATCGCCGTGAGGTCCGCCACGACGGACTCGTCGGCGAGAAGCGCAGCCGCCCGCTCGAAGAACGAGGTGATCGAGGTGTCCGAGCAGTCGGTGAGGCGACCGAAGGCCTCAACCGCGTCGGTGACCGCCCGGTCAGCCGAGCCGAGGTCATCGGCGCGGAGATGGATCACCGACTCGTCCGCCACCGCGAGACGATCACCGGGAGCGAAAGCCGAGGCGAGTGTCTCATCGACCTCGACCACGCGGTCTCCCCCGACGATCACCGATTGACCGGCGACCAAGCGGACCAATGGCTGCGAAGCCCCGGTCATGAGGTGGCGATCACCTCGTCGAGCATGACCGGTCGACCCTCATCGATTGAACGGTGAGCGGCCACGCCAACGGCGACCGACCACAGGCCGTCGGTCAAGGTGACAGCGGCCGGACGCCCGGCGCGCACCGACTCGATGAAGTCGACATGCTCGAGGTAGCTCGCGCCGTGGTGCAGCCCCACGTGACGGACCCCCTCAGACGCGATCGGACGCTCATCGACGACATGCAGTCCATCGGAGCGACGACCGACCCGAAGCAGCGACTGGGTGACGAGCGCCTCGACCTTGCCCTGGTTGCCGGTCACCGAGATCTCCTGCTCGTTCACGCTCGCCTCAGCGAACATGCAGAGATCGAGCATGCCCCGAACCCCATTGGCGAAGTCGACGATGACGTAGGCGTTGTCGAGGATGTCGGGAACCTCTCCGTTGTATCGCTCGTCGAGATGGTTGACGTCTTGAGCGCCCGAGGCGAGTACGCGCACCGGCTCGGCACCAGCGACGAGACGCATCAGGTCGAAGAAGTGACAGCACTTCTCGACGAGTGTGCCGCCGGTGTTGCGATTGAAACGGTTCCAATCGCCGACCTTCACGAGGAACGGGAAGCGGTGCTCACGGATGGCAACCATGCGGACGTCCCCCACCACCCCGGATGCCAACTCGGCGAGCAGGGCTGTCGTCGGCGGCATGTAGCGATACTCGAGCCCCATCCACACCACCCGATCGGAGGGTCCAGCCTCAGCGGCGTCGACGACGCGGCGACAATCTTCAACCGTTGTGCACAGCGGCTTCTCCACCAGGACGTGCAGATCGCTCGCGAGGACGTCGCCAAGAACATCCACGTGGGTCATGTTGGGCGAGGCGATCACCACGGCATCGCAAAGACCCGAGTCGATGAGTTCGCGATGGTCGGCGAACAACGTGGGCGCCTCGCCGCCGAATGAGCTGACGGTTGCCGCCCCGATCCCGCGACGCTCCTCCACCGGGTCGGAGACCGCGGTGACGACCGCGCCATCAAGATGGGCGATGTTCTCTAGGTGCTCGACTCCCATCATGCCGCTGCCGATGAGGCCGTATCTGACGGTGTCCGAGGGGTTGGTGCTGTTCGACATCGGCGCCAAGCGTACGCTTGCCGGATGGCAACGAACGCAGACGCCAGCGATGACCGTCTCTACTTCCGCCAAATGCTCTCGGGTCGAGACTTCGCCGTCGGCGACCCGTTCGCCACCCAGATGGTGAACTTCGCCTACGCGATCGGCGACCGCTCAACCGGCGAGTGCCTGCTCGTCGATCCGGCATGGAACGTCGACGATCTCATCGAACGCGTCGGAGACGACGGCATGAGGGTCGTCGGTGTGCTCGCCACCCACTATCACGCCGACCACGTCGGCGGATCGATCATGGGTCACGACATTCAGGGGGTCGCCGCTCTCCTCGACCGACTCTCCTGCCCGGTCCACGTCCAGTCCGATGAGATCGAGTGGATGGAGCGGACCTCCGGGGTCGGCGCTGATCACTTGGTTGCCCACTCCCCCGGCGATGTGGTGACGGTCGGCGGGGTTGAGGTCAAGTTGGTGCATACCCCCGGACACACCCCGGGCAGCCAGTGCTTTCTCGTCGATGGCCGTCTCGTGGCCGGTGACACCTTGTTCCTCGACGGGTGCGGCCGCACCGACCTACCGGGCTCCGATCCGGTGGCGATGGCTGAGAGTCTCCGCTTGCTCCACCAGGTCGACGACGATGTCGTCCTTTATCCGGGCCACCGCTACTCGGTGGCGAGTTGCGCGACGATGGGTTCGGTCAAGCAGTCGAACTTCGTGTTCGACGGGGTCTAACGCCTCAACGCACGATCACCAAGTGTCGATATTCGGTCGACGTCTCGCCCCGCGCTCGGGTGCTGGCGCAGTGGAGATCAAGGTGGAGATCCAACGGCGGGTGTCAGCGGGATCGATCACATCGTCGATTTCGAACCATGAGGCGATGCTGAGCGCCTTGCCGTTCTCGTACAGGCGGTCGACGATCTCGCGGAACACGCGCTCCTGCTCCTCGGGTGATCCGGCAGCCTCGATCTCCTTGCGGTAGCCGAGGCGCGCGTACCCCTCCAGCCCCATGCCACCGAACTCGCCGGTCGGCCAGGCCAGGCAGGCGAGCGGTGCCTTTGTGCTCCCTCCCATCATCGCTTGCGCCCCGAGCCCGTACGACTTGCGGAGCACAACCGACACCATCGGCACCGAGATGTTGGCCCCGTTGACGAAGAGCCGGGAACAGTGGCGAACAAGCGCGGTCTCCTCGATATCAGGCCCGACCATCATCCCCGGTGTGTCGACGAGCGAGACGAGCGGCAGACCGTGGGCATCGCAGAGTTGGATGAACCGGGCGGCTTTGTCGGCGCCGTCGGAGTCGATGGCACCCGCGAGGTGCGCCGGGTCGTTCGCGATCACTCCAACGGGGCGACCCTCGATACGCGCGAGCGCGGTGATCATTCCGACGCCGAACTCGCGGCGAAGTTCAAGCACCGATCCGACATCGAAGATGCCATCGAGCGCTGAGCGGATGTCGTAGGCGCGAAGTCGGTCGACGGGAACCACATCCCGCAGCGCCTCCTGGTCAGCGCTCTCCCAGTGATCGACCGGCCCTTGGAAGTACGAGAGGTAGCGCTTGGCGACCGCGACCGCCTCCGCCTCGTCCTCGACCAAGATGTCGATCACCCCGTTCGGGGACTGCACCGAGGTCGGCCCGACCTCGGTCGGTTCGAACACCCCGAGCCCGCCGCCCTCGATCATGGCGGGGCCACCCATGCCGATATTCGAGTCGCGGGTGGCGATCACCACATCGCAGCAACCGAGGATGGCCGCGTTACCTGCGAAGCAGTAACCCGAGTTGATTCCGACAAGGGGCACCGTGCCCGAGAGCTGCGCCCACCAGAGGAAGGCGAGGCAGTCCAGACCGGTGACACCACCGGTATCGGTGTCGCCGGGACGTCCCCCGCCACCCTCGGTGAAGAACACCACCGGGACCCGGAGTTCCTCGGCCAGCTCGAAGAGCCGGTCCTTCTTCCGGTGATTCTGATGTCCTTGGGTTCCCGCCAGGACCGAGTAGTCGTACGACATCACGACGCACCTGGCGTCGCGCCCCGAGAACAGATCGCCGTTCACGGTCGCGAGACCAGCGACGAGGCCGTCGGCCGGAGTGCGCTCCACGAGGTCGGCGAGCTCACGCCGCCGACGTTGGGCGGCCACGACGAGCGGCCCGTACTCAATCAGCGAGCCTTCGTCGATGAGGTCGGCGACGTTCTCACGGGCTGTGCGGCGACCCTTCGCGTGACGGGCTTCAACCATCGCCGGTCGGGCCTCGTCGGTGCCGATTCGGTGCCGGTCGATCACCTCGGACAGGTCCGCGCGATCGAGTCCGGTCGTCGAGGGCTGAGCAGCCGTGGCCGTCGGCGAGGACGACTCGACCGCGCCGACAGTGATCCGCGCGATCACCGTTCCCGGCGCCAAGGTCGCGCCGATGTCAACCAACAACTCGACGATCGTTCCGTCTGCTGGGGCCCGCACCTCGTGGTGCAGCTTCATCGACTCGATAAGGCCGAGCACCTCCCCCTCACGGACGCTCGAACCGGCCGGCTTCTCCCAGGTGACCACCGTCCCCTGCAGGTGAGAGGTCACGTCGACCGGCCGGGAGGATCCGTCGTGGGAATTCGTCACGCGAGCGATCTTGTCCGCCCGCCTGCCGGGCGACCGAATCGGAGGTCAGAGCTGGCCGGGACGACGCTGATAGGCGGTGATCGACTGCTCACCCATCACAAGCTCCGCCGCGACCGCCGCGAAGAGCGCCGGCACGATGAAGTTGGGTCGACCGGTGGTCTCGGCCACGAACATCACAGCGGCGAGGGGCACCCGATAGCCCGCCCCGAGGAACGCGGCGATTCCGAGGAGGGTGTAAAGGGTGAAGCGCTCGGGGTGGAAGACCTCGCCGACACCGCGCCCAACGATCGCCCCGCCGACGACCAAGGGGATGAACACTCCGCCGACCCCACCGCCGACGACGGTGGCTGCCGACGCCACTGCCCGGATCGCGAACACGGCAATCAGTAACCAGACGGCGATATCGGCTTCAACGAAGAGCCAGTCGCGGAGCACCTCGTATCCGGCGCCGATGCTCAGGCCCTGTCCAGTGAGCTCGTGTGAGAGCACAAACAGGCCGGCCATGGTGGCCGAGGCGAGCAACAAGCGAACCGGGAAGGCCCGCAACGAAAGACCCTTAGCGACCCGGATCACCTTCGCGAAGGCGCGGGCTCCGACGGCGCAGGCGACGCCGATCGCGAGAGCGCCGAAGAGGTCGCGGATCTCGAACTGCGGAATCGGGATGACCGTCGCCGACAGCAAAGGTGCCGTGTCGCTGAGCGAGACGAAGGTGAAGTAGCCGGTGGCGCTCGCCACAAGCGCCGGGAGCAGCATCCGTCGGGCGAGGTCATCTCGGTAGGGCACCTCGAGAGCGAAGATCGCTCCGGTAGCGGGAGCCTTGAAGATGGCCGCCACGCCGGCCGCCGCGCCGGCCACCAGCAGGGTTCGGTGATCCGATCCGCGGAAGGGCCTCGGGAGACGTCGCTGAATCTCGGCCCCGAGCGCCGATCCGCCGTAGAGCGACGGGCCTTCGAGACCGAGCGCGCCGCCGGAGCCGAGTGATACGACCGCTGCTGACACGCGAGCGAACAGGTCGCGCAGGCCAAGCCGGTACTGCGAGTCGTGGAAGGCGCGAAGGTACTCATCCGAGGTGGCCGGAGAGGACCCTCCCCCGACGACACGGAGAATGATCGCGGCAAGAATGAAGCCAGCCGCGGGCCCGACGGCCCCAACCCAGAGCGGCGCCTCAACGAGGGCGTCGAAGACCACCTCGACGAGGTACTCGAAGCCGCGCACGAACAGCCCGGTCACGATTCCGGTAATCGCGGCGATGAGGATCACCTCGCGGGATCGCCGGACCAGACTCCGGAACTCATCGCGGCGGACTGAGAAGGTGTCGGGTCTCAGACCCCTTAGCACCCGGCTCCGCCACACGTGGGCGGAGTGTACGCC
>JAFMMJ010000099.1 GCA_017859785.1 Ilumatobacteraceae bacterium | reverse complement strand
CAGCCACGCGGAAGGGCTCTCGCCCTTGCGAAAGCGGGATCATCCAAGGATGAGGTCCAGTCGCTGACCGACCACGTTGTTGGGCTCGCCGACGTCAATTTCGAGGTGGCAGAGGGCGAGATCTTCGTGGTGATGGGTCTTTCAGGGTCGGGTAAGTCGACCGCGATTCGCACCGTCAACAAGCTCCACGACATCACCGCCGGTCATGTCTGGGTCGATGATGTCGACGTCCAGACCCTCTCGGGCCGCGCGCTGCAAGAGCTCCGCCGCGAAAAGATGGGGATGGTCTTCCAGCACTTCGCGCTCTTCCCACATCGCTCCGTGATTGACAACGTCGGTTACGGCCTCGAGGTCCAAGGTGTCGACCGCGACACTCGGAATCAGAAAGCTCTCGAAGCTCTATCTTTGGTCGGTCTCGAGCCGTACGCCTCATCGATGCCCTCGCAGCTCTCCGGTGGCATGCAGCAGCGCGTCGGTCTGGCTCGGGCCCTCGCGAGCGATCCCGACATCCTCCTGATGGACGAGGCGTTCAGCGCCCTTGACCCGCTGATCCGTCGCCAGATGCAGGACGAGATGATGGCGATCCAGAAGAAGCTTCGTAAGACGATCCTCTTCATCACTCACGATCTCAACGAGGCGCTCCGCATCGGCGACCGGGTGTGCATCATGCGCGGTGGTCGCATCGTGCAGATCGGCACCCCCGAGGAAATCCTCACCAAGCCGGCCACCGGCTACGTCGCTGAGTTCGTCCAAGACGTCGACCAGGGTCGCGTCATCTTGGTCAGCGACGTGATGGTCGAGCCGCAGCCGGTCGATCGGTCCTCAACACTCGGTGAAGCCGTGAAGCGGGTGTCCGATCGCGCCGGAGCCTTCGTGCTCGATGACGTTGGTCGCCCGGTCGCCGTGCTGACCGTCGCCGACGGGTTGCGCTCCATCGAGATGGGTAGCGACCGCCTCGAGGACGCGCTCCGGTCCGACTTCGAAACCGCGGGGGCGCGTCAGACGCTCAACGAGGTCTACGCCTCGGCCGGTCGTGGCCTGCCGATCGCCGTTGTCGACGACGATGGCCGACTCGTCGGCAACCTCGACCCTCGTCACATCATGGAGGAGCTCGGCCGGGTCGAGAGCCTCATCGACGGCTTCGAGCGGGAGGTATTCCTCTGATGTTCCCCACGCAGACCGACGCCGGCCCCGGCCTCACTGACGCCGAGGTGCTCGACGAGTACCTGATCCCCTTCGGATCGTGGATCGAGGAGACGGTCAATTGGACCACCCTCAATCTCGAAGGGGTGCTCGACGGGATCGCCTGGCCCTTCGAGTTCCTCCTCGAGAACATCGTCGACAACTTCCTGCTGTCGATCTCGTGGCTTTATGTCGTTGTCATCATGTTCGGCATCGCCTGGCTGGTGCGCAACCTGACCGTTGCGGTCGGCACCGCCGTCGGGCTCGTGCTTTGCGGCCTGCTCGGCCAGGAGTTCTGGATCCAGACCGCGCGAACCATCGGCTTCATCCTCGTGGCGGTCATTGTCTGCATCATCATTGGCATACCTCTCGGAATCCTCTCCGGTCGATTCGAATCGGTCTGGAAGGTCATGAGACCGACGCTCGACGCGATGCAGGTCATCCACGCCTTCGTCTACCTGTTGCCCTTCGTCTACTTCTGGGGTGTCGGGCGGGTGTCAGCGACCATGGCGACGATGGTGTTCGCCTTGCCCCCGCTCATCCGTCTCACCAACCTCGGCATCCGCGGAGTGCCCGAGGATGTCGTCGAGGCAAGCCGTGCCTACGGGGCGAACGAGTTGCGCGTGCTGCGCGATGTCCAGTTGCCGCTCGCACGTCCAGCGATCATGACCGGGATCAACCAGACGCTCCTGTTGGCGTTCTCGATGCTCGGTATCGCGGCGATCCTCGGTGCTGGCGGTCTCGGCGCGTTGCTGTTCCGCGCGCTCGGCCAGCAGGACGTCAACCTCGCCGCCGCGGCCGGCCTCAGCTTCTTCCTTCTTGCCGTCATCCTCGACCGCATCTCCCAGACCGAAGCGGGCAGCAAGAGTCTGTTCACGCGCATGAGCACCGCATGGAAGGCCCGCAAGGAGCCCGAGCAACTCCTTATCGATCCCGACTTCAATCCCGCGGCAAGCCGCGACGACCACGAGGTCTCTGCAGAGGGCGACGAAGCACCGCTCTCCTCCGGCGAGCGTGGTCGGGTCGTGGTCACCCTCGCCGGCGCCGTGATCATGCTCCTAGGTATCCCGATGACGTGGGCCGCCGGAGGCCCCGGACTCAGTGCATACGGTCGCCGCGATGACGTCGAACTCACGGGTCAGTCGTTCAGTGGCTTGGCCGCGGAGGGCGGCTCTTGGTTCTCGTTCATCATCGGCTTCCTCGCCATCTTCATCGGGGTGGCCTGTCTCGCGGTCCTGAGCGGACGAGGGAAGGCCCGATGGTTCTCCGCCGACGGGATCACCTTCGGTTCCATCGCCGCACTGCTCACCTCCTTCGGCTACGTCATCGCCCGCCCGAGTGCCTTCACCCCCGACTACTCCGTCGGTACGGGGGCTTGGGTCTCCTTCGTCGGCGCGGTGGTCGCCGTGGTGGCCTCGCTGTCGTGGATGGCGGTGGGCGCCTACGGTCCACACCGTCCCCTCCGTCGCCGGGTCGCCGGAGGCCCGATCGTGCTTGGTGTCATCGCCGCTCTGATGGCCGTCGTTTCCATTTTCTCGATGTGGCACCTCGATGAACGCGGTGGCGTCGTGATGACCCCTGAGATCCAGGCGGAGATGGACGCGGTGAAGGCGGCGGCGAAGGCTGGCGAGATCGATCCAGGCGTCGCCGCTACCGAGATTCAGGTGATCCGGGCCAGGGCGAAGCAGGACGAGAGGATTATCATCGACGGCAGCGATCCGGCTGGCGTGGGTCTCGGCACCTGGACGCTCGTGTTCGGTCTTGCCGGAACGGTGGGAGCGGCGGTCGCGGCCGGCGCGGCCGGATTTGGCGATCGGCGCCGTTGGATCGGCGGAACCGTAGCGATGGGCCTCGGCCTCGGTATCGCTGGGTTCTCGCTTGGTTTTGTCGCCACCCTCGTCCGAGTCGCCGATCAGAACTACTACAGCGGTGTCGGCGCAATGTTCGCGATGTTCGTCGGCTCGCTGCTCTTCGCCGCCGGGAGCGGTCTCGTGAAGGGCTTTGAGCGCGCCAAGATCTACCGAGACATTTCGGTCGGGGGCGAGACCCCCGGAGGTTCCGAGTCGGAGGCGGCGGTTGCCGTCGACGACGAGGAGAAAGCAACAGTGAGCTCCTGAGGCAGCGTGACGCCGCGGAGTGAACGGAGCAACCACACCCTAAGGAGGGGTAACCATATGAAGAGACAGAGGAAAGCACTGGTCGCGTCATTCGCGGCTGTCAGCCTCATCCTCGCGGCTTGCGGAGGCGACGACGACAGCGCCGACGCTCCCGCGCCTGCTGAGGAGCCTGCCGCTGCTGAGGAGCCGGCTGAGGAGCCCGCTGCTGCTGAGGAGCCGGCTGAGGAGCC
>JAFMMJ010000043.1 GCA_017859785.1 Ilumatobacteraceae bacterium | reverse complement strand
ATCGAAGTCGCCACCGCCGGAGAGCAACGCCCACGGCATCGAACACCGCTCGGTCACCTGACGGCAGCTCGCAAGCCAGACCGCACGATCAGTCACGACGAGCGGATCGACTGGGAACGGCAACTTGAGGAGGTCCGGTCCGAGCGCAGCGAACCGCTCAGCGGTCTCGAGCACGACCCGCAGTCGATCCTCCGGCGACGCGAGACCGAAGAACAGCGGCTCCATCACCAGCGGAATACCGACCTCACGACACTCGGCCAGCAGATCGACCGCGACGCGTTCCTGCTCGACGGCGAGTGGATGGTCGGGATGGAAGGGCAGCAGCACCTTCGCGCATGAGGCTCCCGACGCGGCCGCCGCCGCTACCGACCAACCCTCGAGCACGGTCGTCGGACCGGCACCCGGATCGTCGAGATACCCCTGCGACTCGAGAGCGGCGAAGAACCCGACTCCAGAAGCGAGCGCACCCGCCTCAATTACCTGCGGGATCGAGTACTCCGGCTCGAGCATCACGCCGGTCGCGAACGGCGAGACCGCTCCAACCAGCTCGATCTTCATCGCCGTGATCTGAGCGTCGGTAACGCTCCCATCACTTGCACCATGAGCCGGCCGACCGCGGGCCAGGAACTGCCGAAGGGAATCGCGGTGGTCGATTGCGAGCACCCGGAAGCGACCGGACTCGTCGCGAAGATCGTCGAGACCCGTCACGCCCGCACCACCCGCTCCAGCCGGCTGGTCACGTCGTCGGAACGATCGGCAGCGACCACTCCCCCGCTGTCCAGTCCGCCTCGATCCATGTGTGCTCGGCGGCGAAGCATGGCGGGGTCGACCGTTCCTCGCCGATGAGATCCCCCGCGAGGTAGTTGAGGAAGTACATATTCGCCCCCGGGCAGGCCACCGAGGTGTGGTAGCCGGCGGGCACGGTCACCAGACCGCGGTCGTGCACCACGAACGTCTCGTCGAATGCGCCGTCACGCCAGTTGCGATGGATCGCGTACCCCTCGGGCCGGTCGAGTCGGAACCAATAGGTCTCCTCGAGGTACGGGGAGCCGTCGTGGCCGTCGTGGCAGTGCGGAGGCCACCCCGACCAGGTGCCGCGGGGCACGTACACCTGATACAGGATGAGTCGCTCGGCGTCGATGGGAGGGGCGACGGTGTGGATCACCTGGCGATGGGCCTGCCCTCCGCCGCGGATCTCCGAGCGCATCTCCGAGGGCTCGATCACCCGCGTCGGGTAGCGGCCTTCGGCGGGCGCCGAGCCAACGGCGAACTCCACTCCGGCGGCACCGGCGACCACCGAGTACTCCTCACCAGGCGCCACGTAGACCACCCGGCCGAGTTCGGTGAACACCGAGTCACGGGTGACCTCGGCCTCAAGGTCACCGGCGGTGACCGTGCCGGATCCGGCAAGCACTGTGATCGCGGTCTCTCGACCTTGTGCGCACCCGGAGTGATGCTCCCCGGCCGCAAGCGCGACGGTGTCGAATGCGAGGTAGCGCCAGCCGGCGTCTTCTGGTGTCATGTTCAGCCGATCTCCCCGACGCCCACTGGGCGTCCCTCGTGAATGGATTTCCAGGCAGCGAGTCCGAGCACCAACGGGGCACGCCCATCGGCGATCGTGACCGGCGACGGTGCCTCTCCGCGCGCCGTGCGAACGAAGTCACCCCACTGGTCGACGTACGACGGGATGTATCGCTCGATGAAGAAGTACGGGATCGTCGATCCCTGCGACCCGTCGGCGGTGCGCAACGTGGTGGTGGTGACCCCCGGGTTGTCGCTCGCCACGACCCCCGCCGACCCGAACACCTCGACGCGCTGGTCGTAGCCGTAAACCGCTTGACGGGAGTTGTCGATGGTGGTGATCGCACCGTTCTCGTGGCGCATCATCACGACGACGGTGTCGAGGTCACCGGCCTCGCCGATAGCGGGGTCGACCATGACGCCACCCTGGGCGTAGACCTCGACCACCTCGCTGCCGGTCACGTAGCGGGCCATGTCGAAGTCGTGGATGGTCATGTCGAGGAAGATGCCGCCCGACACCTTGATGTACTCGATCGGGGGAGGCGCGGGGTCGCGGCTCGTGATGCGCACCATCTGCACCTCGCCGACCGCTCCCGCGCGAACCTGCTCTCGCACCGAGCGATGGCTCGGGTCGAAACGCCGGTTGAAGCCGACCTGGACCGGGATCCCTGATCGCTCGACGGCCGCCACCCCTCGGTCGACTTCGCCGAGGTCGAGGTGTACCGGCTTCTCGAGGAACACCGGCTTGCCGGCCTCAGCAGCGGCGACGAGGAGATCGATGTGGGTGTCGGTCGACGAGCAGATGGCCACGGCGTCGACCTGATCGGAGTTGATCAACTCATGCGGATCGCCGGCGACGAAGCCACCATGCTCCGCGGAGACGGCCTCCGCGGCAGCGGTGGCGACGTCGTAGACCGCGCCGAGGGAGAGTCCCTCGACGCGTCGCGCGACGAGTTCGGCGTGCATCCGGCCGATGCGCCCGCAGCCGAGGAGCCCGATGCGGATGGGGGAGGTGCTGGTCATGTGGTTCGTTCTCCTGGTCGTTTCAATCGAAGGTCGTTCTATGGCGCTCGGCGGATCTCGGAATCCCAGAGGGATCAGGACCCGTCGAGTCGGTTGAACTCGGTGGTGATGCGCCCGTCGCGCACCTCCACTTCATAGGCGCCGAGGGCCTCGCGTATGGGTTTGCGACAGGGCGCGCCGGTGCGAGCGTCGAAACGGCCGTTGTGCTTCGGGCACTCGAGTTGGCCGTCGAGGAGCGCGCCATCGGCGAGGTGTACCTGGCCGTGGGTGCAGAGTCCATCGAGCAACGCCACCTCGTCCTCGCCAAGACGGCAGAGCACGTAGGTGCGATCGCCGACATCGACTCGGCGGAGTCCCCCGATGGCGACGGAGGTCACCGATCCGAGGCTGACCGGCCCGCCTCCGCGGGCCCAGTTCCCCTCCCCCACCTCGATGCGGTCGGGTTCGGCACCGGGGACATCGGGAATGTCGAGGTCGAGCTCGTAGGTCGGGTCGGTCGACTGACGACGCAGTGCCGAGAAGATCTGCCGGTAGGCCGCGACGGTGTTGGGGATCGGCGGGGCGAGTTGGTCGCGGATCTCGGTGTGCAGCTTCGGCAGAGCGTGGTACGGGACGCTCGGGAAGATGTGGTGCTCGACGTGGTAGTTCATGTTCAGATACAGGAACCGGAACAGCGGGTTCATCATGACGGTCCGCGTGTTGAGACGGTGATCGAGGACGTCTTCGCGCATGCCGGCGTGCTGGGTGAGCCCGAAGAACACCATGAGCCACGCCCCGTAGATGGTCGGCAGACCGATGAACAGCAGCGGGACGATCGAGGTGCTGGCGATGGCCCACACGACGACCGCGAGGGTGAGGCCGACGAAGACGCGGGCCTCCCAGACGGCGCGCCGCCGGTCGTGCTCGGGAATGAAGTCACAGGCCTCGGCGTCGAGTCCGACGGTCGCGTGCCGCACCAGTCGCATGAACATCGAGGGCCCGCCTCGCAGGTGGGTGAAGGCGAACACCGTGCCGGGGACGCTCGGTGGGCGCTGGAACACGATCTCAGCGTCGCGTCCGACGATGATCGTGTCAGTGTGGTGCCGGTAGTGCGACCAGCGCCACAGCGTCGGCCCGCGCCAGAGCATGAAACAGGCGACGTGGTAGACGACCTCGTTCGCCCATCCAGTCCGGAAGGCGGTGCCATGTCCGGCCTCGTGCCAGCGGGCATCGGCGGATCCGCCGTAGAGCGCCCCGTAGAGAGCGAAGGCCGGCACCGCCCACCAGGATCCGAGTGACCACCAGGCGAGGAGGCCCGCGCCGATGAGGGCGGCGATCCAGAGCGTGGTGTCGAGTGAGGCGCGTGCGTCAGATCGCTCCTGTAGGGAGCGCATGACCGACGGCTCCACCACCGGCTGGAACCAGCGGGCGTCAGCGAGGCCGCGCTCTCGGGCGCGTTGCGCTTCGGGCCCAGTCAGGCGGTAGTCGCGCTTCACCAGGTCGTTCGAGATCGTGGCGGTCATCCGGTCACCTCCATTCCCTCATCTCTACCAGCCGAGCCGCTGGGCGCGCTTGCCCTCGTCGAGTTCCGCCCGGGCGGCGAGCACCTCGGCCCGCGGGCTCACCTCCGGCACACCGACCTCCCAGAACGAGCCGCCCTCGGTCCAGGTGTAGGCGTCGGTGCGCAAGGCGATGACAGTGGTCCGATCAGCGGTTCGGGCTCGTTCGAGCGCCGCCTCGAGACCGGCGATATCGGTCACCGTCTCCGCCCGACAGCCCATGGCGGCGGCATGGGCGGCGAAGTCGACCCGGACCTCCTCGACGATGCGGGAGTCGGCGATGAGATTGTTGAACGGGACACCACCCTGGTTGACCTGGAGGCGGTTGATGACGGCGAAGCCTCCGTTGTCGCACACGACCACCGTCATGCGATGGCCGGACAGGACCGACGAGTACAGGTCGCTGTTCATCATGAGATACGACCCGTCTCCGACGAGCACCACAACCTCGCGGTCGGGAAGGGCCATCGCCGCGCCCCAGCCACCGGCGATCTCATATCCCATGCAGGAGTAGCCGTACTCGGTGTCGAAGGAGTGGCAGACATCTGAGCGCCAGCCGTTCACCAGCTCACCGGGGAACCCGCCGGCGGCGGTGAGCACATAGGTGTCATCGGTGGCTAACCGACTGACGGCGCCAACCACTTGCGCGTAGGTCGGCAGTTCGGTCGTGCCCTTGGCCGGGTCGGCGATCCGGTCGATGTAGGCGTGATATCCGGTGACCTCGGTGGCGCAACGCTCGGCCCAAGCGGCAGGAGCGGTCCAGTCACCGAGGAGGGAGTCGATCTCGGTGATCGTCTCGCGGGCGTCGCCGATAACGGTCTGAGCGAGGTGCTTGGTGGCATCGAAACGGGCGGTGTTCACCCCGATGAGGCGCATGTCCTCGTTGGCGAACACGGTCCACGATCCGGTCGCGAAGTCCTGTAGACGAGTGCCGATGGCGATCACCACATCGGCCTCGGCGGCGAGGGCGTTAGCCGAGGTGCATCCGGTCACGCCGATCGGCCCGGCATGCAGCGGATTCGACTGCGGGATCGAAGTGCGTCCGGCGACGGTCTCGACCACCGGGATGCGGTGTCGCTCGATAAGGGCGAGGAGCTCGGATTCGGCCTCCGACCAGTGGACGCCGCCTCCGGCGATGATGAGCGGCTTCTCAGACGAGCGGATCGCCTCGACGGCGGCGTCGATCTCGGACTGATCAGCACGTTGGCGGCGCGGGTGATGCACCCGTTCGGCGAAGAAGCGCTCCGGGAAGTCGAAGGCCTCAGCCTGGACGTCTTGTGGGAGCCCGATGAAGGCCGGGCCGCATTCGGCCGGGTCGAGCATGGTCTCGATGGCGTGAGGCAGCGACTGGAGGATCTGCGCCGGGTGGGTGATGCGATCCCAGTAGCGGGTCACCGCGCGAAAGGCGTCGTTCACGGTGGTCGACGGGGCGCCGAAGTGCTCCACCTGCTGAAGCACCGGATCCGGGATGCGGGAGGTGAACGTGTCTCCGGCGAGAAGCAGGAGCGGCAAACGGTTAGCCATGGCGACCCCGGCCGCGGTGACCATATTGGTGGCGCCGGGGCCAACTGATGAGGTGGCCACCATGATCTGGCGGCGCTTCACCGCCTTGGCGTAGGCGGTGGCGGCGAGGGCCATGCTCTGCTCGTTCTGCCCGCGCCAGGTTGGGAGATCGTCTTGAACGCTCTCGAGAGCGTGCCCGAGCGAAGTGACGTTGCCGTGGCCGAAGATGGCGAACACGCCGGGGAAAAGCGGCACGGTGCGGCCGTCGATCACGGTCTTCTGCGCGATGAGATACCGGACGATCGCTTCGGCGGTGGTCAGTCGGATGGTCTTCATCGGCTCGCTCCTCGTCTCGTGTCGGTCATGTCGTTCGTGTTCGGTGTCGCCTGAGTTCGCGGTGGCAGGTTCGGTGCGTTCAGTCCTGTCTGATCGAGTTGACCGTCTCCCACGCACCCGATTCACACGACCGAAGCCAGGCCGACTGGAAGCTCACATAGTCGACGGCCTCGGAGAACCCGGGGCGGTGCTGTTCACCGGTGGCGACCGCGGTCAGGAACTCGTAGTTCTCGATCACCTTGAGGTCCTCGTAGCCGATCGCGTTGGCGTCACCGGGCACGAAATGCCCGTGATACGGATAGCGGTCTCCCGCGTAGACCGTGGTGTACCCGCGAGGGGCACGACCGTCGTCATCAACCAAGAAGACCTGCATCTCGTTCATCGTCTCGAGGTTCCATCGCAACGCGCCCTTGGTGCCGTAGACATCGAAGGCCATCTGCGACTCGGGGCCGATGATGGCCCGCGACGACTCGAAGGTGCCCCGAGCACCGTTGGCGAAACGGACCATGGCCGCGGCGTAGTCCTCGTTGGTGACCTCGCCGGTCGGGTCGCCCGGCTGGCCGCGGTCGTAGTGGGTGCCTCCGGCTTTCGGCAGCGGCCGCTCGCGGATGAACGTCTCGCGGGTACCCGACACCTCAGTGATCGGACCGAGCAGCATGTGAGCGAGATCGACGGCGTGACTGAGGATGTCGCTCGATACGCCATAGCCGGCCTCGTCGACGAGAAACCTCCACGAGAGCAAGCCCATCGGGTCGGCCCCGTACATCGAGAAGAACCGACCCCGGTAATTGGTGATCTCGCCGAGGCGCCCGCTCTCGATGAGGGCTTTGGCGTGCTGCACCAGCGGTGCCCATCGGTAGTTGTACCCGACCCCGGTGATCACTCCGGCGCGACGCGCGGCCGCTTCGATGCGCACGGTCTGATCGGGAGTTCCGCCGACCGGCTTCTCGCAGAACACCGCTTTGCCAGCCTCGGCGGCGGCGATCGCGATCTCCTCGTGCATCATGTTCGGCGCCGTCACATAGACCACGTCGACATCGGGGTGATCGACGACCGCGCGCCAATCCTCGACGGCCTCGCGAAACCCGACACCGCTGACGGCCTGCTCGCGCCGCTCGGCGACATTGTCACCGCAGACAACGAGGGCGGTATCGAAGACGCGCTCCGGGAAAAGCGAGGCGATGCGAGCGGCGGATCGTGAATGGGCCTGGCCCATCCAGCCGAATCCGACGACGCCAATACCGAGGACGGGGCGGGTGCTCATTGCTGGTTCTCCAAAGTGGGAGCGGTGGTTGGGGGGAGGGGTCGAGCCCCGTGGTGCGGGCTGACGCTCACGACGGGTCTCCCGACGCGCGCTCGGCGAGGAAGGCCTCGACCTCGGCGACGGTCGGCATGTCGTCGGCGCACATGAGGCGCGCGGCGACGATCGCTCCGGCGGCGTTTCCGAAACGAACGCACTCAACCGGGGCCCATCCCGACAGCAGCCCGTGGCAGAAGGCCCCGCCGAAGGCGTCTCCCGAGCCGAGACCGCAGACGACCTCCACCGGGAACGGCGGGATGCGCTCGCGTACACCGTCGGCGGTAGCGACCATGACACCGTCGCCGCCGAGTTTCACCACGGCCATCTCAAGTCCGCGCTCAAGCAGTCGGTCGGCGGCCTCGTCGGGGTCGCGGGTGCCGACCGCGATCTGGCATTCGTCGCGGTTGCCGATGGCGATCGTCACCTGATCGAGGATCGGTGAGATCCGCTCGGTGGCGTGATCAGCGGACTCCCAGAACATCGGACGCCAATCGAGATCGAGCACCGTGTGACGGCGACGACCGCGGTGCTCAAGCATCGCCCGCACCGCACCCGATGATGGCTCCCAAGCGAATCGAGAGGCTGGCACCCAGAAGATCTCGGTACGAGCCACCTCGTCGAGGTCGATGTCGTCGACCGTGAGGTTCTGATCCGGCGCGCGGGGCGACCGGTAGAAGATGATCGACGGCTCCTCCGGTGGGTCGAGTTCAGCGAAGGCGAGCGGTGTCGCGAGATCGGGGTCGGTTCCCACCCATCGGACGTCGACGCCGAAGGTGTGCTCAAGGGCGTGCCGGATGTAGCGGCCGAACTTGTCGTCACCGACGCGGGTGGCGACCGCCGCGTGCCGACCAAGGCGCGCGGCGGCGACAGCGACATTCGTGGCAGTGCCGCCGATCGACTTACGGAAGGTCGTGACCTCAGTGAGGCTCCGGCCGAGTTGCTCGCCGTAAAGGTCGACCGAGATCCGACCGACCGTGATGAGTTCGGGGGTTGTGGACACGATGCCTCAGGACTGGGGAGAGCTCTCCCGGATCGCGGCCTCGAGCTCGTGCTGAAGCTGTTCGAGTTCCGCGCCGCCCGCCATGAGCTGGGTGAGCTCGGGAAGGGAGATGTCTTCCTTGGCGAAGTTCCCCATCGACTGACCGCGATTGAGGATCAGGAATCGGTTGCCGACTGGCCAGGCGTGGCTCGGGTTGTGGGTGATGAAGATGACGGCGAGACCGCGGTTGCGGGCCTCGACAATGCGGCGGAGCACCACTCCCGACTGCTTGACGCCGAGGGCTGAGGTCGGCTCATCGAGGATGAGCACCTTGGCGCCGAAATAGCCGGCCCGCGCGATGGCGACCGACTGGCGCTCGCCACCCGAAAGGGTGCCGACGGGCTGCTCGGTGTCGCGGATGTCGATGCCCATCTTCATGAGTTCGTCTTTGGCGATGCGTTTCGCCTTCGACTTGTCGATCCACTTGAGCGGGCCGAGGCGCCGGGTGGGCTCGGAGCCGAGGAAGAAGTTGCGCCACACCGACATCAGCGGAACCATCGCGAGGTCCTGGTACACGGTGGCGATTCCGGCGGCGAGCGCCTCGCGCGGATTCGCGAAGGTGACATCCTCGCCGTTCAGGCGGATCGAGCCCTCGCTTTGCTGGTGGGCTCCCGCGAGGATCTTGATGAAGGTGGACTTGCCTGCGCCGTTGTCGCCGAGCACGCAGGTCACCTCACCGGCGTTCACCGAGGTGCTCACGTCCTTCAGGGCGACGATGTTGCCGTAGTACTTCGAGATGTTGTCGAGTTCGAGGAGATGGGTGTCAGCCATGGAGGTCCCTCCGTTGGGTCGGGTGAGCGGTGACTGCGTGTGTGGTGCTCATCGGCGCATCGCCTCCGCCCGGGCGCGGATCGATCGGTTAGCGATCACGGCGAGCAGCAAGGTGACGCCGAGGAAGAGGAACCGCCAGTCGGAGTTCCATCTCGACGATGGGATACCGAGGGTGGCCTCGGCGATGATGATCGCGCCGAGCGCTCCACCGAGGGCGCTTCCGTAGCCGCCGGTCAGCAGGGTGCCTCCAACGACTGCGGCGATGATGTACTCGAACTCCTCGCCGTTGCCGGTGTTGGCCTGAATGGTGTTGAGTCGGAACGCCAGAAGCATGCCGACCAGCCAGGCTGCGCCGGAGACGAGCATGAACAGGCGGGTCTTGGTGCGCGCGGCCGGCACGCCGACCTGACGAGCGGCCTCCTTGTTGCCGCCGACGGCGAAGGTCCAACTGCCGAAGCGGGTCTTGCCGAGCACGAACACGCAGACGGCGGTGAAGCCGGCGAACCAGAGCGTACGAACCGAGAACTTCGCGGGGATGATCCCGGCCTCGATCTCTGACGGAAGGGTGAAGAGCAGTCGCACCACGAAGGCGACCACGATCAGAACACCGGCGATGACCAGCAGTCGCGTACCGAGGGCATCCGACCGGAAATCCACGGAGTTGCGCTCGGTGAAAAGGAAGCCGAGGACGACCCAGGCGATCACGACCAAGGTGACGGCGAGCATGACCGAGAACGCCTCGGCACGGAATTTCACCGACACCGACTGCGAGCGCACAAAAAAGGCCATCACGCCGAGAAGGGCGGCGAGCACGGCGAGCACGACCGTCCGGGTCATCACGCTCACCCGTCGGGCGTGGACCAAGGAGAGCGACATGGCGGTCAGGCCGAGACCGGCGAGCACCATGAAGACGGTGGCCCGGAGTCCTTGGTGCGTGAAAGGGAAGAACAGGTTCGTGTCGTCGTAGGGGTCCATGGCCGCGGCGATAACCATTGCGAGCACGAACGACACGACGCCGAGCACGAGCCACTGGAGCAAACGGCCCGAGAGGCGGATGCCGCCTCGATCGCCGACCGGCTCGAAGCGCCACAGGCCGAGGCCGACGAGGCCGACCACGGTGCCGGCGCCGATCAGCCCGGCCCCGAGCACGTTGCCGGCGACCGAATCGGTGCGGTGCAGTGCGGCGATGCCGACCACGGAGGTGACCGCGCCGATGGCGAGGACCGGAACACCGATTGCCGAGCCCGATGAGCGACGACGAGCGAACTGCATCTCGGCAACGGCGATGAGCACGAGCGCGGCAATCACGGAGATCAGCACCAAGAAGACGCGGTCGCGCTGGGCCCACTGATGGTGATTGCGCTGCCACTCGCTGGCGAAGATGCGCCGCCAGAACTCGTAGCCGCTGGCCTCCCGGATGTCGCCGACCTGAACCTGGTCGACGATCAGCTTTGAGAATCCAAGCTTCGCGCCGATGAGCACGAAGAACGTGGCAAGGGTGATGATGAAGCTCGGCAGTTTCGTGCGCTCCACGAGTTGCCCGTTGAAGTAGCCGATGCCGAGCGCGAAGGCGAGCGACAGCGGGATGGCGATCCACAGGTTGAGTCCGGCACCACCGCGCTCCCCCACCTCAAGTGAGAGCAGGATCACGAGGATGCCCATGGCGCCGGTCATGGCGCCCGAGGAGAGGTCGAACTCGCCGCCCACCATGAGCATGGACACGGCGACGGCCATGATGCCGAGTGGCGACGAGGCAAAGTCGACGAGGCTGGCGGTTCCACCGGCCGTTCCAAACGGAACCGAGACCGCCCAGAAGAACGCCCAGAGTCCGATAACGCCGATCAGCGCACCGATCTCTGGTCGGATGAAGAGGCGCTGGAAGACGCCGCGGTACGTCAGGCGCTCGTCAGCCTGCTTCTCTTCGTCGGCGCCCGCTGAGCCGGCCGACGCTTCGGCTTGATTCACAACCGCATCGGTCATGTTCGAGTCCCCCGAGATGTCGTTCCCGCCTCCCCGGCGGGGTGAAACACGTTACGTGAGGGGGCCGGCCCGAACGGGCCGGCCCCCTTCCACGTCTTGCGACGACGCAGATGCGTCGTGTCTACGTCAGCGGGTGCCGGCGTCGACGAGCGTGGCCACCTGGGCGGCGTTGCTCTGGTCGACGAAGCCGGGGCCCGAGAGCACCGGCTGACCGCCACCGGCGGTGTTGGCGTTGGTGACGTTGAGGTAGAGCAGGACGATCGGCAGGTAGCCCTGCAGGTACTGCTGCTGGTCGATGGTGAACGAGACGTCACCAGCGTCGATGGCGCCGAGGAGTTCCGGCGTCATGTCGAAGCCACCAATGCCGAGGAGCTCACGACCGGAGTCGTTCGCGGCGGCGAGACCCGACATCGCGATGACGGGGCCGGTGCCGATGAAGGCGTCGATGGCGGGATCGGCAGCGAGAACCGCAGCGATCGAGTTGGTCTGCTCGGTCTGGTCGGCGTCGAGACCGACGAACTGAGAGACGACCTCACCGTTGAAGGTCTCGGCAACGCCGTTGCAGCGCTCCTCGAGCGCGACGTTCGACTCCTCCTGGCGGCCGCAGAGGACCTTGGTGGCGCCGAGGGCGTTGAATCGCTCGCCGGCACCACGGCCGGCGATGATCTCGTCCTGACCGACGTGCGAGAGCGCGCCGATCTCCTGCCAGTTGTTAAGACCGGAGTTGAGGGTCACGACCGGGATGCCGTTACCGACGGCCTCCTGGAGCGGACCGACCAACTGGTCGGGGCTGGCGAGCGCCGAGGCGATACCGCTGGAGCCCTCGGCGATGGCCTGCTCGATCATCTGGACCTGGACGCCCGGGTCGTTGTTCGAGCCGAGCCACACGCAGTTCACGCCGGTGTCCTCACAGGCGGCCTCCATGCCACGCTTGACGACCGACCAGAAGGGGCCGTCATCGGAGTGGGTGACCATGTGGAAGGTGATGTCTCCGCCCTGGGTGGCGGCGACCTCGTCGGCCGGCTCTTCAGCTGGCTCGGCGGCGGCGGCCGGCTCTTCGGCCGGTGCGTCCGCTGTGTCGTCGCTGCCGCAAGCGGTGGCGATGATCGCCAGAGCGGCGATCGGCGCCATGATGGTGCGCAGTTTCCTCATTCGGGTAGTTCCCCCTTGTAGTGGTTAGTGGTGCTCCGGGATCGCCGAGGCGATCGATCGGAGATACGCGACGCTTCGCTGAACGTCGCGAACGGGGCCCTCTCCGTCGGCCGGGAGGCCTTCGGTGAGGGCGACGTCTTGTTCGATGATGTACCAACCCGAGTAGCCCTGTGACTCAAGGGTGGTGACGCACTCGGCGATCGGAGAGTCACCGTCGCCGAGGCTCGGGAAGATGCCCTGCTGGACGGCCTGCATCAGGGTGATGTCGTCGGAGTTGAGCGGAGAGGCGATGGTCATGTCGACGTCTTTGAGGTGGACTAGGCCGATTCGGTCGGCATGGTCCCGGGCGAAGGTGAGCGGGTCGAACCCCCCGATCAGCATGTGGCCCGTCTCGAGTACGAACGAGACAGTAGTCGAATCGACCACCCTTTGGATCTCGTCCGCGGTCTCCACGAGCGAGTCGACATGCACATGGAAGACCTGCTGTAGACCGTGTCGCGAGCAGACCTCGTCGACCCGTCCGATGTTGTCGAACATCTCTTGCCACTCCTCCTCCGAGAGGCTGGGCCGCGCCCAGTCATCGGGGTCGGAGACCACACAGGTGACGAAATACTCGGCGCCGCCAGCAGCCAGCACCTCGGCGCTCCGATCGGCGATGGCGAGTTGCTCGTCGCGACGGGAGGCATCGGCGAGGGCGAGGGCGTTGAACCCTCCTGTGAGGCGGAGTCCGTGGGAGTCGAGGAGGGCGCGAAGCGCATCGGGGTCGGTCGGGAGGTAGCCGACGGAGCCGAGCTCAGTGGCCCCGAGGCCGAGGCCCGCCATCTCGGAGAGCACCCGTTCGGAGGGGAGTTGCTCGCCCCAGCCGGGGACCTCGCAAATACCCCAGGAGATCGGCGCTGACCCGACCCGCGCGAGGAAGCGTTCGGCTACACCGGCGGCGGTGCCGCCGGTAACCGGGTCGCTCGCGAAGTCGGTTGACGCGGTGTCGGTTGTGCTCACCAGTTCTCCTGACTGGATGCGGGAAACCCGCGCTCGGCTGCGTCCGGTCAGATGATCGCCAAGACGACCGGAGTATTGGAGCGCTCCAAATCGTGACCGAGGTCATATGATCATCGGCTCCGACAGCGCTGTCAAGTGCTGTGTCGTCGACCGCCGGAGGGAGGCAGCCCGATGACCAAACCGACCATGGAGGATGTCGCGCGGGCCGCGGGTCTGTCCCGAGCGCTGGTGAGCCTGGTCATGCGAGGCTCCGACAAGGTGAGCGACACCTCTCGTGAGCGGGTCCTCACGGCGGCAGCCGAACTCGGATACCGCCCAAACCTCGCCGCCCGGCACCTCGCGAGTAAGCGCAGCCTGACCATTGGCTTGGTGCTCAACGACCTACATAACCCGTTCTTTCCCGAAGTGGCCGATGGGGTCCATGCCGCCGCCACGGAGGCCGGCTACCGCGTTCTCATTAATTCTGGCTACCTCCGCGGGGCCCTCGAGCGCGAGGCGGTCGAAAGCTTCATCGATCTCGGCGTCGATGGGGTGCTGCTCGCCGGTGCGCGCATCGGCGCGAGCGACCTGGAGCAGCTCGCCGCCCGGGTGCCGGTGACGGTCATCGGCCGACATCTCCGCTCGACCTCGGTCGATACGGTCAACAACGACGATCTCGCCGGTGGCCGCCTCGCGACCGAGCATCTCATCGAGCTCGGCCATCAGCGGATCGTTCACATCGACGGCGGCCAGGGCGCCGGTTCATCGCAGCGTCGCAGCGGGTATTCAGCCGCCATGCGCGATCACGGCCTCGAGCCGGAGGTCATCTCCGCGCAGTTCACCGAGGAGGCGGGGCTGCGCGCCGGCCGTCGCCTCGCCGGGCGTCCGAAACCGCCGGAGGCGATCTTCGTGGCCAACGATCTCGCGGCGGTCGGCGTGCTCGGAGCGCTCGCCGACCACGGGTTGCGGGTGCCCGATGATCTGTCGGTGGTCGGCTACGACAACACGTCGCTCGCCGGCATCCACCACATCTCACTCACCTCGATCGACCAGGACCGTCAGAACATGGGTCGGCTCGCGGTCGAGGTGCTGCTCGAGCGAATCGGTGGTGGCCGCCGGGGCGCCGTCCACCACGTCATCGCGCCGTCACTTGTGCGGCGCGCCACGAGCGCCGCGCGCTGATCGCCAGTTCGGCTCGCGCTCAGCGCGCCCGTTCGATGTAGCGGGCCACGAGATTCTCGATCTCCTCTTGGCGGCCGCTCACCCGAGCCGGCTCGTCATCACGGCCGAGGGTGCGCTCTCGGAGTGAGGCAAGGCTCGCGCGTCCGTCGAGGATGTCAGTTCCGAGGTCGCCTTCCCAGCCGGCGTAGCGATCGCGACGGATGTTCTCGAGGGCGCCGTCCTCCCACATCGCGCCGGCAGCGAGCAGCGCGCGGGCCATGGTGTCCATCCCACCGATATGAGCGTGGAAGAGGTCGTTGCGATCGATCGACTGTCGGCGCAGTTTCGCGTCGAAGTTGAGCCCGCCGGTCGTGAACCCGCCGGCCCGGAGGATCTCATACATGCCGAGGGTCATTTGCTCCACGGAGACAGGGAAACGGTCGACATCCCAGCCCAGTCGATCGTCGCCGGCGTTCGCGTCGATCGATCCGAAGATGCCAGCGGCGGCAGCCGCGGCGACCTCGTGAGCGAAGTCGTGGCCGGACAGGGTCGCGTGGTTCACCTCGATGTTGACGCAGACGTCCTCGGCGAGGTCGTACTTCTGCAAGAAGGCGTGGACAGCGGCGACGTCGTAGTCGTATTGGTGCTTGGTCGGCTCGAAGGGTTTCGGCTCGATGAGGATGGTTCCCTCGAAGCCGATGGCGTGCTTGTGTTCGACGACGAGGTGCAAGAAGCGAGCGAGTTGCTCGAGCTCGCGACCCATGTCGGTGTTGAGAAGGGTCTCGTAACCCTCGCGGCCACCCCACAGCACGTAGTTCGATCCTCCGAGCCGGTGGGTCGCCTCGAGCACTTGGCACACCTGACCGGCGGCGTAGGCGAACAGCTCAGGGTCGGGGTTGGTGGCGGCACCGGCTTGATACCGAGGATTTGAGAAGAGGTTCGCCGTGCCCCACAGCAGCCGCATACCGGTGGCTTCCATGTGTCGGGCGGCTTCGTCGACCATGGTGTCGAGGTTGCGGCACGACTCGGCGAAGGTGGCTCCTTCGGGAGCGATGTCGCGGTCGTGGAAGCACCAGAAGGGCGCGCCGAGTTTCGAGAAGAACTCGAAGGCGGCGTCCATCTTGCGGCGTGCGGCATCCATCGGGTCGGACTGGACGCCGAGCCAGGGTCGGTCCATGGTGCCGGCGCCGAAGATGTCGAAGCCGTCCCAGTTGAACGAGTGCCAGTAGCAGACAGCGAATCGAAGGTGCTCGGCCATGGTGCGACCGGCGACCGAGCGCTCCGCGTCATACCAACGGAAGGCGAGCGGGTTGTCGCTTTCGGGGCCCTCGTAGGCGATGGGGGCCTCGACGTCGGGGAAGAAGGTCATCGTTGACTCCTGTCGGTTCGTCCGGGGGGTCCACCGGTTGGATGGGCCCGCGCCGGGGGTTCAGCTGAAGTTCTCGAAGTAGCGGCTCGGGGTGGGCCCGCGCTGACCCTGGTACTTCGATCCAGAGGCTCCGGATCCGTACGGGCGCTCGGCGGGGGTGGTCATGCGCATGAAGCTGACCTGGCCGATCTTCATGCCCGGGTAGAGCGTGATCGGCAGGCTCGCCACGTTGGCGAGTTCGAGGGTGATGTGTCCGTCGAAGCCGGCGTCGATGAATCCGGCGGTCGAGTGGATGAGCAGTCCGAGCCGGCCGAGACTCGACTTGCCTTCGACCCGGCCGACGAGATCGTCGGGCACGGCAACCCGCTCGAGGGTGGAGCCGAGGACGAACTCTCCAGGGTGGAGCATGAACGCCTCGGAGCCGTCGTCAGGCATCTCCACCAACTCGGTGAGGCCGGTCTGGTCGGCTTTGACATCGATCACGGCCGAGGTGTGGTTACGGAACACGCGGAAAAGGTGGGAGATCCGAACGTCGATCGAGGAAGGCTGAACGAGCCGCTCGTCGTAGGGGTCGATCACGATGCGACCGGCGGCGATTTCCTCGCGAATCGTGCGGTCCGACAGGATCACGCGGGTCACCCTAGTGCCGCTCGGCCCGGTGACGAGCAGTCGCCCGACCGCTAGTGTTGGCCACCTTCGCGGATGTAGTTCAATGG
>JAFMMJ010000042.1 GCA_017859785.1 Ilumatobacteraceae bacterium | reverse complement strand
CCGAAGATGGGAGCCTCCGCGTCCTTGTTGATCGCGATGATGTGCTTCGAGCCCTTCATGCCGACCATGTGCTGGGTGGCGCCGGAGATTCCGGCCGCGATGTAGACGTTCGGCTTCACGACCTTGCCGGTCTGGCCGACCTGCATCGAGTAGGGCACCCAGCCGGCGTCGACGATGGCTCGCGAAGCGCCAGCCGCTCCCTTGAGCACCTTGGCGAGGTCGTCGACCATGGCGAACTTGTCGGCCTCGCCGAGGCCGCGGCCTCCGGAGACGACCACTTCGGCTTCGTCGAGCTTGGGTCCGGTCGACTCCTCGACGTGAACGGCAGTGACGGTGGCCCCACCGGTCGATCCGAGGTCGGGCACCGGGGCAGCCATCACCTCGGCCGCTCCGCCACCGGCCGATTCAGCGGCGAACGACTTGGGGCGGAACGCGGCGAGGAAGGGGCCCTCGCCCGAGAAGGTGGTGGCGACGAGGGTGTTGCCGCCGAAGACCGGGGTGATCACGGTGACCGAGTCGCCATCGGCGGAGATGTCGGTGTTGTTGGTGATCACGGTGCGATCGAGCTTGACCGAGAGACGCGCCATCACATCGCGGCCCTCGTAGTTCTGGGGGAACATGATCAGGTCGGGGCGGTCGCCGCCCTCGATAACCGCGACGAGAGCGGAGGCGATCGCCGCCCCGGGGAGGGCTCCACCGAGGTCGCCGGTGGCGTACACCCGGGAGGCGCCGAACTCGCCGAGGGTGCCGGCGACGGCGGAGGCGTCACCGCCGATCACCGCGGACACGGTCCCACCGAGGGAGCGCGCCTTCGTGAGCAGTTCGAGCGTTCCGGTGGTGACCGCTCCGTCATTGGCCTGGGCGAACACCCAGATGTTCGAGATCGTCATGTCGTTCTCCGTCCGTTCCCTGTGTCGTTCCGTCGTTCGCGAGTTCCGCTCAAATGACCTTGAGTCCCTCGAGGAACTCAACGATCTTCACGTGGGCTTCTCCGTCGTCCTCGATGACCTCGCCGGCTTCGCGAGTCGGCGCCTGGGTCACGGAGGTGATCTGCTGTCCGGCCGCGTCCCACCCGGTGGCAGTGACGCCGAGGTCGGCCGCGGTCACCGTGTCGACCGGCTTCGACTTGGCGGCCATGATCCCCTTAAAGCTCGGGTAGCGCGGTTCAACGACGCCTGCAGTGACGCTGACGACTGCGGGCAGCGGGCAGGTGACCTCGTCGTAGCCGGCTTCGGTCTGGCGGTTGACCTTGAGCGAGCCGCCTTCGACGGCGACGCTCTTTGCGAAGGTGACCGAGGGAAGGCCGAGCACTTCGGCCATCTGCTCGGGGACGGTGCCGGTGTAGCCGTCGGACGACTCGGTGCCGGCGAGCACCAGATCGGCTCCGCCGAGACGCTGGACCGCCGCGGCGAGCACCTTGGCGGTGGTCAGGGCATCGGATCCGGCGAGGCCGGGATCGGAGACGAGTACTCCTTGGGCGGCTCCCATGGCGAGGGCGGTGCGAAGCCCGGACACCTCTCCGTTGGGCGCCATCGAGACGAGGGCGACCTCACCGCCACCGGCGGCATCAACGAGCTGCAGCGCCATCTCGACGCCGTAGCTGTCGGACTCGTCGAGGATGAGCTTTCCGTCGCGTTTCAGGGTGTTGGTCGCCGAATCGAGTTCGCCGGGGAGGGCGGGGTCCGGGATCTGCTTGACGCACACGATGACCTTCATGGCGCAATTGTTACCGGCCGGTCACCTGTGCGCCCAACCGGAGTGGAACGTGGCCACTGGTACCGTGCGCGGGCGTGCGGATCCTGCTGGTGGTGAACTCCTTCGCCTCATCGGTGACGCCGCGCAATACCGTCGTGGTGCACCGTCGCTTGAGTCGCGACCATGACGTCGAAGTCGTCGAGACGAACCGCCGAGGGCACGCCACACGCTTCGCCGATGACGCCGCGCGACGGGGCCTCGACGCGGTCGTCGCCTTCGGTGGCGATGGCACCCTCAATGAGGTGGCGTCCGGCGTAGCGGGCACTAACACGGCCCTCGGGGTGCTTCCGGGCGGCTCCACCAACGTGTTCGCTCGCACGATCGGCTTGGAGAACGATCCGGTCGCGGCAGCCGACACCTTGGCCGAAGCGCTGCTCGAGGGATCGATCGATCGGGTCGGCCTCGGCGCGGTGAATGGTCGTCATTTCTGCTTTCACACGGGGGTGGGGTTCGATGCCGCTGTCGTGGCCGCGGTCGAGCGTCACGCGTCGCTCAAACGTTGGCTCGGTCATCCGCTCTTCATTTGGTCGTCGGTATCGACCTGGACGAGGGGGTTCGATCGGACGAAGCCGAATCACTCGGTGGTCTCAGCCGATGGACGTTCGATCGATGGGGCCTTCTTGACCGTGCTGTTGAACTCGAGCCCATACACCTATCTCGGAAATCGTCCGGTCGACATCGCCCCATCGGCTGCTCTTGAACGGCCGCTCTCAGTGGTCTCCCTGACGCGTTTCGATCTCGGCACCCTCGGCGGCACCTTCCTCGACGCTCTCCGTGGTCGACCGGGCCGACGCGACGGGGTGGTCGCGTGGGAGGACGTCTCGTCAGTGAGGGTGGAGGCGTGCGACGCCGACGCCGGCATGCCGTATCAGGTCGACGGCGACCATCTCGGTTCGATGCCGGTTTTGGAGGTCGAACACTCCCCTGAGGCGATCCGTCTCGTTCGGCCCCGCTGAACGTCGACCTGACCGCTCCTTCAGTCCGAGCGGCGAAGGAGCGAGCGGGCGACGTCGGGTTCGTCGGTGCAGATGCCGTCGACACCGAGTTCGATCATCGATTCGATCGCGTCGGCACCGTCAACGGTCCACACGTTGACCTCGACTCCGGCCGCGCGGGCGCGGGCGAGGGTCGGCGCGTCGAGGTCACCGAACCACGGGTGCCACACCGGATGCGCAGGCTCACCTGCATCGAGGAGACGCTCGAGTGCCTCGGCGGCCGGCGCCTCGGTGAGGAGGGCGGTGCGAGGTCCGCCGAGGTCGCGAACCCGATCGACGGTGGCTCGATCGAAACTCGAGATGAGCCACCGGTCGAACGTTTCGCTGCGACCGCGGAGTTCATCGACCACTCGATCGGCGATCTCGCGCCCTTCGTCGAAGCCCGGTTCGCCGTCGGAGTTCTTGATCTCGATGTTGACGAGCACCGGCGAGCAAGCATCGAGAGCGGCGTGAAGGTCGGGCACGCTCGAGGGAAGTTCGGCGCGGACCGTGTCGGCGATCGCCCGACCGTCGGGCAGATGGGCGTCGTGGTGGATCACGAGCGCGCCGTCCGCGGTGGAGCGAACATCAAGTTCGATGCCGTCGGAGCCGAGGGTGACAGCGGTGCGAAAGGCCTCGAGCGTGTTCTCGGGGGCGTGCCGGTTGGCGCCGCGGTGGGCGATGACGTTGATGGGTTGCCGCTGCTGCACAGCGGGAACGTAGCCCTCCGACGCGCAGCCGCCCGAACGCCCCCTTACCGGTATCGCCGACGACGACAGCACATCATCTCCCCTTCCGATGGGCCTATGTGAACCCCGCATGACATCTTGTGCCGCCTCCGAGCGCGTCATAGGTTCTCCGCCGTCCTCCGGTGACGCGAGTTCACCTGATGGCAACCCGGTCAAACCGGGACAACCGGCTGGATTTCGCCGGAAAAGACCCCCGAGAACCAGTCAGGAGAATGCCGATGATCGTCGCCCCGAACCCCGCTCTCGACCAGGCCGACGATTCCTGGAGGGACCGGGCACTGTGCCGGGAGACCGATCCGGAGCTCTTCTTCCCGATCGGCACCACGGGTCACGCGGTGGGAACGATCGAACAGGCGAAGAGCATTTGCTCTGGTTGCCAGGTGGTCGGCGAATGCCTCGACTACGCCCTCGCCACAAATCAAGACTCGGGTATCTGGGGCGGTCTCTCGGAGGACGAGCGCCGCGACATCCGTCGTCAGCGAGCAGCCGCGCGCCGCGCTGAGCGCGCCGCCGCTGCGACCTGACCGGCCTCGCCGGCCAACACGCTTCGCTCAGCGGTTGGCGTCGGTCAGCGACCGTTCGACTCCGCTCACCAGTCGAGCGCGCTCACGGTGATCCAACGGCCGCTGGGTGCTGATGTCGATCTCGATCTCGCCGGTGGCGTCCTGATGTGTCTCGATGTCGCCGAGGAGGATCACGTCGGTGAGTCCCGGGCTCCCGGCCAAACCGCGCAGTGACGCCTCGACGCGATCATCGTCGATGCGCTCAGACACGCGAACCCGCAGCTTCGTAGTGCTCGGATCCTGCGACAGGTTTCGAACGTGCGCAAGGGCGTGGTTGGGCAGATGCACGGCGCTCTCATCGTCGCGGAGCCGGGTGCTGAACAGACCGATGTGATCGACGACCCCACGGACGCGACTGCCGTTCACCGTCTCGCACTCGATCAGATCGCCGGCGCCGTACCGGTCTTCGAAATGCACCAGCAGGCCGGTCAGGTAGTCGTTCACCTTGTGCTGCCCGCCGATCGCCACGGCGGCTCCGAGGAAGCCAGCCGACGAGAGGAAGAACGCAGCGTCCACCGCAAGTACGTGGAACACGACGATGAGGGTGATGATCCAGACGACGACCGACACGAGGTGGTTGAGGATTCGCGACGCGGCATCGATGCGCTGGCGTCGACGCTGCTCGCGAACCATCGACGACTCGTCCGCGCCTCGCAAGGAGCGAACCCGCCAGGGTCCGGTCTCGAGTCGGACAGCGCGGTCGGCGAGGCGGCGCACGATTCGGCGGATGACGAACCCAGTGACTCGGGTCAGCATCCAGGCCGAGATCAAGATGATCGCCACGACGACCGGGCGAGAAACGGTTTCCATGGCGCGAAGCATGCCAGCGCCATGACGCCTCAGTGCGTCACCGTCGTGTGCCTCCCGTCACGGGGCTGGAGGCGCCTCGAGCGAAGCGTTTAGCTCACTCCTCAGCGGTCGGCACCCGCAAGCGAACCACGGTGCCGCGGGCTCCAGCGGCGCTGTCGAGCCCGGCGCTCGCTAGATCGTCGGCGCTGGCTGGGTTCATCTCGATCGTTCCCGCGAGCTCGGTGGTCACGAGCGTCCGCACGATCGACAACCCGAGGCCGGTGGCCTGCTCGAGATCGAAGCCGCTCGCCACTCCCCGACCGTCGTCGACGACGGTGATCGTGAGGTGGTCATCGTCATGAGCGAGGCGGACGACGACGGAACCACCGCTCGACCCTTCACCGAAGGCGTGTTCGACGGCGTTCTGCAACAACTCGGTGAGAACCACGGAGAGCGGGGTCGCGATCGTCGCGGGAATACGCCCCCCGTCGCCCTCGACGGTGAAGCGCACCGGCCGGTCGGGTGACTGGAGCCCCTCCTCGGCGAGACGCAGGAGCGGTCGCACGATCTCGAGGAAGGTGACGTCGTCACCGGGTTCGCGCGAGAGCGCCTCGTGCACGAGGGCGATGGTTCGGATACGGCGCACCGACTCGCCGACCGCCGAAACCGCCTCGGGGTGGGTGAGCCGACGCGATTGCAGTCGGAGCAACGACGAGATGGTCTGCAGGTTGTTCTTGACGCGGTGGTGGATCTCGCGGATCGTCGCGTCCTTCGACATGAGCAACCGGTCGCGTCGGCGCAACTCGGTGACGTCGCGCACGAGCAGCACGGCTCCAGAGACCTGGCCGGCGGTGAGGAACGGGACGCACCGGCACAGCAGGGTGACGTCAGCCCTCTGCTCGAACTCCTCGATCACCGGCACACGGCGTTCGAAGGCCTGTCGTACCGGACCGTCGTGGAAGCCGATCTCGGCGAGGTGCAGACCAACCGCGCTCGTTTGGATGCCAACCCGGTGGAGGGCGGAGTTCGCGTTCGGTGAGACGTAACGAACGGCTCCGTCACCATCGAGGAACATGACGCCGTCGCCCACACGAGGGGCGGCGCTCGAGTCGCCGACTCGGGCGGGGAATGGGAACTCGCCGTCGACAATCATGTCGACGAAGTGATCGAAGATCTCGGTGTAGACCCGTTCGAGTTCGCCGGGACGCCGACCGGAGAGCTCGACCCACTCCTTGGTCATGACGGCGATGACTTGCCCATCGTGACGCACCGGGATGGCGAGCATCCGCGAAGGGTCGGCCATGTCCTCCACTTCGACCTCTCCCTCGGTGATCGCCCCGGTCGATTTGGCGACGGCGAGCAGCGATACCTCGGTGTCGTTGGCGGCCGCGCCGACGAAGTCAGTGGCGAAGATCGTCTGTCCGGTGGCGGGACGCACCTGGCCGATGGTCAGCCATCCACCGTCTCTGGTCTCGACGTAGAGCAGAAGGTCCGAGAAGGAGAAGTCAGCGAGGATCCCCCACTCCGACACGAGCCGGTTGAGATGAGCGATCTGATCCCGGTCGAGGTCGGTCTGCTCGCGGACGTGGTCAGTCAGCGTCGACATCGCCTCCGAGTCTGCCCGACATCGACTCCCGGTGACGGCATTCCCGCTGGGTAGTACCGTTCCCCCATGGACAGTTCTCCGGCCACACCCACGGTCGCCGATATCCGAACGTCGGTGGCCCCCGATGCCGAGCGCGCGTCGTTCACCACCTTTGAGGAGAGCACCGCAGCTGACTGGTCGGTCATCGCCTCCCAGCTGCCGGTCACCCAGGCGATCGCGGCGGCCAACATCATCGATCAGTTGCGCATGCTCGAACGCGATCACGGTGGTTTCCCGGTGACCCGCCTTGAGCACAGCCTCCAGACGGCGACCATGGCTGAGGAGGACGGCCGCGATGCCGAGTACGTGCTCTGCGCGCTCCTGCATGACATCGGCGACACCCTCGCCCCCTACAACCACCCTGATATCGCCGCCGGCATTCTCAAGCCGTTCGTCTCACCAGCCAATCACTGGATGGTCCAGCACCACGGCATCTTCCAGGGCTACTACTTCTGGCATCACATCGGCCTCGATCGCGACGCACGTGAGAACTTCCGGGCGCACGAGTTCTTCGAGTACACCGAGGAGTTCTGCGCCAAATACGACCAGGCCGCGTTCGATCCGGACTACGTGAGTGCTCCCCTCGAGCACTTCGAACCGCTGATCCGTCAGTTCTTCGTGCCTGAGTCGACCACCGAGACGTACAACGCCTTGAGGTAGGCCCCGTGGCGAAAGCCGATCGGGTGGTCGACGGGGTGACCGGTGCGCCGGATCTCGCGCACCCGTTGGCTGCTGCGCCCGGCCGCGCGTGACACCGCCCCGGCGAGGGTATCCACGTCGATCCTCGCCGAGCAGGACGCTTGCACCATCGTGCCGCCGGAGCGGGTGAGCGCGATGCCGAGGGCGGCGAGTCGTTCGTAGGCCGCGACCGCCCGGTCGACTTGGTTGGCCGCCCGGGCGAACGACGGCGGGTCGAGTACCACGAGATCGAAGGCCCGGCCGTCGGCGACCATGCCTTCAAGTACTTCAAACGCGTCCCCTCGGGTGCTCGTCACCCGGCAGGCCGCCACCTCGGCGAGATGTCGATTGCGCCGGAGGTTCGCTTCGGCGGTCTCGAGCGCGGGGCCGCTCACGTCGACCATGTGCACCGAGCGGGCTCCGCCAGCGGCCGCGGAGAGCGAGAAGCCGCCGGTGCTGGAGAACACGTCGAGCATCTCGACGCCGTCGGCGAGTGAGCGGACGAGGGCGCGGTTGTCTCGCTGGTCGAGGAAGTGCCCGGTCTTGTGACCAGCGACCACGTCGACCCCGAGGCGCAGTCCGCGCTCAAGCACCTCGATCGGGCCATCGGGCGGGTCGCCGACGAGCACGGCACCGTCACCGAGTTGCTGCTCTGTCGATGCGGAGGAGAGCGCACGGGAGGTCCGCAGCACGACGCGGCTGGCTCCGGTCCGCTCGATGAGCGGCAGCAAGACGTCTCGCAGGTTCGGGAGCCAGGCCCCCGTGTAAATCTTGGCAACGAGGGTGTTGTCGTATCGATCGATGACAAGTCCTGGAAATCCGTCGTTCTCGCCGTGGATGAGTCGGTAAGCGGTGGTGCCCGGGTCGGCCGCGAGCGATTCGCGGGCCGCGAGGGCGGTGTCGATCCGACTCGACCACCATCGCTCATCGATGTCGGTCGGGCGACCGTGATGAAGTAACCGCACCCGGATTGGCGAGGTCGGGTCCAGCAGGCCGATACCGGCGAACTCTCGATCCGGGTCGAACACCACAGCGAGATCACCGACGGAGCCTTCACTGGATCGGCTGATGGAGCCGTCGAAGAGCCAGGGGTCGCCTGAGCGGACCGCCCGGGCGCCGGCTGGGGTGGCGTGAACCGCCACCCGCCGCTCTCCTCGCGCGGGAAGGGTTTCGATGACGCTCATCGCCAAGTGCCGCTCAGTTCGGCGAGGGCGTCGACGGTCACCGGTTCGATGGACGACTCTGGCACCTCGAGCACGGGCGTGTCGAGGGCAAGGCCGGTCAGGCGTGTCCGTCGGGTGTCGGCCGATCGGGCGAGCCGGTCCGCGACGACCCGAATCGACTCGCGCCGCTGAGCGTCGAGTTTGTCGAGCCCGTCGATGAGCTCGTCGACCGCGACAGGCATCGGGGCCCGGTTGGCGACGACGAGATCGAGGGTGTGGCGTCTCGCGACGAGTTCGGTCGCGAACTCGCGGGTCTCGCGCATCGGGTTCGGTTCGGGGGTGGTCACAGCGATGAAGGCGGTGCGGTCACTGCGCAGGAGCCGTTCGACCCCTCCGGCGCGTCGCACGAACTCGGGTTCGAGGGCGATGAAGAGGTCGAAGAAGGTCGTGATGTCGCGCAGGAACCGAGCCCCGAGAACCACGTCGGCGACAAGGTCGAATCCGCGTGAGGCGAGCGCGGCCAGGCGACTGCGACCCGGCGAGGTGAGTAGACGAGCAAGCCGGGAAGCAAAGAACTCGCGCATGCGGTCGGGGGCGTCGATCACGTCGAGGGCATGACGGGCTGGCGGGGTGTCGACGACGATCAGGTCGTAGTCGCCGGAGAGGTGACGCTCGTAGACGGCTTCGAGGGCGAGGTAGTCGTGGCTGCGGGCGAAACGATCGGTGAGGTTGCGGTAGAGCGGGTCGGCGATGAGCGCCTCCGCGGAGGCCTCGTCGGGTGAGAGTCGCCGAACGAGGTCATCCCAGCCGTCTCGGGTGTCGACCATGATCGATTCGAGGGTGCCTCCGCCGGGCAGATCGACCCGTCCGTCTCCGTCGAGGCCGAGGGCGTCGGCGAGACGTCGCGCTGGGTCGACGGTGATCGCGAGTACCCGTCGGCCTGTGCTAGCAGCTCGTACGGCCAGCGAGGCGGCGGTGGTCGTCTTGCCGACTCCGCCCGGCCCGCACACCAGGAGCACCTCACGCTCGGCGAGGAGCCGCTCGACGGTGTCGCGTCCGCTGTCACTCATCGGCGCCCCCGGCGTCGTTGGTGAGGTGTGCGACGAGGGCCTCGACCTGCTCGGCGAGTCCGGCGGCGATCATCGCCTCGTCGTCAGCGAAATCGATCTCGGGCAGGACAGCCCCGGCGACCCCATCCCCGGCGACACCGAGTAGGTCGCCGAGCACCCCGCTCGCCCGGTCGGCGCGCTCGGCCGCGGCGAGCACCGCCGCTGCCGACGGGATGCCGCGGTCGCGAGCCGAGGTCAGTGCCTTGACGGAGTCTCGGTCGAGGCCGGCTTCGGGCACCCGGTTGACGATGACGGAGGCGACCGACACTCCGGTACGGCTGGTGATCGTGTCGATGAGCTCTCCGGTCTCCGACACCGGCAACCCCTCGGCGACGGTGACCACGACCACCCCTGTTCGCTCGGCGTCCTCGAGGATTTCCGACATCCAGCCGGTCTGCTCGGCGATCACCCCGGAGTGCACGAACTCCGACATCGCGCGCGGCGCGTCGATCTGCGACACGACGTGACCGGTCGACTCCGCGTCGACGACGACGAGGTCGTAGTTGTCGCGACGCACCTCGTGGCACACCTTGCCGATGGCGAGGATCTCGCGAACTCCGGGGGCGGCGTCGGCGACGTAGTCGAAGATGCGCGCGAGCGACCCGACGCGGTCGGCGAAGGGAATCTTCACGAAGAGTCGGACGTATTCGCGGAGCGCCCGTTCGGTGTCCATCGACATGGCGTCGACGGCGATGGTGTCGTCAAGGGCGATCGTCGATGGTTCGAATCCAACCGGCGGCGACCCGAGCGATGCGGCGAGCCGCCCGCTGCCGTCCATCTCGCAGGCGAGTACCTTCGCCCCGCCGCGCGCAGCGGCGATGGCGATCGCGGCGGTCACCGAGGTCTTGCCGACACCACCCTTGCCGGTGACGATGAGCAGCCGGCGCCGGGCCACCCGGCTCAGCCGCCGAAGCCGATGCGCCGTTCGCCGTCGGCGGAGCCGATCTCGACGTAGGCGATCTTGGCGGCGGGAATCGCCACCCGGCGACCGCGGCGGTCGTCGACCCACAGCACGTCGGCAGCTCCCGACATCGCGGCCTCGACCCGGCTCATGAAATCGTCGCGGGTTGAGTCGTCGACCTCGACGGTCACTTCGCGGGGGGCCTGTGTCACTCCGATGCGTACGTCCACGGGCGAGACGGTACCCGTCCTTCGGGCCCGCAGCCCACCCGCGCTCAGGTCAAGAGCAAGGTGCCGATGCGCCGGGAGGCGACGCGCAGGCCGATCACGGTCATCACGGCGAGCACGGTGACGTGTCCGAGAAGCCCCCACGACCCCTCGCCGAGGCAGGCGGCGCGCACGAGCGCGACCCCGTGGTAGAGCGGCGACAGCTGCACCACCCACGAGAGTCCTCCGTAGGAGGACACCGGGTAGAAGGTGGCCGAGAGCACGAACATCGGGAGGGTGGCCGCCGGAATGAACTCGAAGTCGTTCCAGCCGCGCATATACGTGGTGACGGCCATTCCGGCTGAGGCGAAGGCGAGCCCGATGAGCACGCAGGCCGGCAGCGCCAGCAGCGCCCACCAACTGATGACCATGCCGAGCGCGGCCATGCAGCCGAGGAACGCGACCGAGTACAGGACGCCGCGCATGAGCGCCCACGTGATCTCGCCGATGGCGACGGCGCTCGGCCCGAGCGGGGTGGAGAGCACGGTCTCGTAGAGGCGGGCGTGTTTGAGCTTGAAGAAGATGTTCATGGTCGAGTCGTAGACCGCGCCGTTCATCGCGGACGACGCCATCAGTGCCGGAGCGACGAAGACGGCGTAATCCACTGGGCCGTTGGGGGTCTGCACGTCGCCGACGAGGGCCCCGAATCCGATACGGATCGACAGGAGGTAGAAGAGCGGTTCGAAGAATCCACTGACGATGATCAGCCAGGTGCGCCGGTAGACGAGGATGCTCCGCTCCACCATCCGCCCGGCGCCGCGCAGGGTGCCCGGAACAACCCGGAGCGCCGGCGCGGTGATGGTGTCATCGACGGCGGTCGCGCTCATCGGGTGAGCCTCCGGTGGAAGGTGATTCGGCAGATGATGTAGCCGATCGCGGTCAGCACGGCGAGGTAGGCGAGGTGCCCGCAGGCGGCCGCGAAGGTGATCCCTGATGTCGTGAGTCCGCGTGAGAGTTCGACGCCGTGCCACAGCGGCGTGATCCAGGCGACGGGGCGGAGCGCCGAGGGCAGCGAGTCGACCGGGTAGAAGGCGCCACCGAAGAGGAAGAGCGGGATGATGATGAATCGTTGAACCGCGGCGAAAGATGCCTCGCTCTCTCGCGTCGAGGCCCATGCCCCCATGGCGGTGGCGAACACCATCCCGCAGAGGGTGGCGCCGAGTGCGGCGGGGATCAGCCCCCATCCGCGGGTGGTCGGGATCGCGGCGAGCACGAGGGCGACGCCGGTGACGCCGAGCAGAATCCGGCTTGCCCACCAGAGCGCCATGCCGTTGACGACGTCCCGCGGTGCGACAGGTGTCGCGGTCATCGCCTCGAAGGCTCGGCGCCATTTGAAGCCGTCCATCACCGGATAGGAGGCTTCGAAGGTGGCCGTCTGCATGGCGGTGGTGGCCATGAGGGCGGGCCCGAGGAAGGCGAGGTAGCCGAGCCCGCCGAGCGCGGCAGTCGACCCGGATCGCTCATCGACAAGCGCTCCGACACCGAAGCCCATGCCGCCGAGGAAGACGAGGGGCTGCAACATGCTGAGCAGCGCCGAGGATTTCCACGCTCTCCACACCGTGACGACCTGCGCCTCCCAAACGCGGATCGAGGCGGGTGTGCTCCGACGAATCACGGTCGCGCTCACTCGACGAGGCTCCGTCCGGTGAGCCGGAGGAACACGTCCTCGAGTGAGCTGCGGCGCACGAGTGACGCGAGCGGCTCGATTCCGAGTTGGTGGACGCTGGCGAGGGCCGCCTCACCATCGTGCGCGTAGACGAGAACGCGATCGGGGAGCACCTCGACGCGCTCGCCGATCGGCGCGAGTCGTTCGGCAATGTCGTCTGGGGTGGTCGACAACAGGCGGAGTTCGAGCACCTCGCGGGTGGAGTGCTCGACGATGAGTCCGCGAGGTGTTCCCTCGGCGACGATGCGTCCCCGGTCCATGACGACGAGCCGGTCGCAGAGTTGCTCGGCCTCGTCCATGTAGTGGGTGGTGAGCGCGAGGGTGACCCCCTGCTCTTTGAGTCGGTAGAGCCGTTCCCAGAGCACGTGGCGGGCCTGCGGGTCGAGGCCGGTGGTCGGCTCGTCGAGCAGCAGGAGTTCGGGGCGGTTCATGAGGCTGCGGGCGATGGTCAACCGCCGTTTCATCCCTCCAGACAGCGGCTCGACCCGCGAGTCGGCTCGGTCGGCGAGTTGAACGAACTCAAGGAGTTCGCGAGCCCGGTCGCGGCACTCGCGCCTCGGGATGTCGAAGTAGCGCCCGTACATCACGAGGTTCTCGAGCAGGGTGAGTTCTTGATCGAGGTTGTCGGTTTGGGGCACGACGCCCATGCGGGAACGAATCGCGGCCCCGTCGACATTCGGGTCGAGGTCGAAGATGCGCAGTTCGCCGGAGGTGACCGGTGAGACGCAACCGATCATGCGCATGAGGCTCGACTTGCCGGCTCCGTTGGGTCCGAGGAATCCGAAGAACTCTCCGCGGGCGACTTCGAAGTCGACCCCGCGGACTGCCTCAAACTCGCCGAACGACTTATGGACGGAGCGGGCGGCGATGACGGGCACGGCGCCGCACGCTAACCGTGGGTGTCTGCTCCGGGGTGCCAGCGCCGACGGCGATAGGTCCAGGTCGGCGTGCGGCTGTCGGCCGGTGGGAGGAGCGCTTCGATGTCGTCATCGCGTCCGCTCGCCCGGAGCACGTCCAGCAGGTCCTCATACTCGTGGAGGCTCTCGCTCTGATCGACGAGGAGGTAGCGCCGCCGGCCGATGAGAGCGACAAGGGGGCCTGGGTCGAGGTCGCGGCGGCGGGCCGAGAGCGATGGGCGGCCGCGGCTGAGCGCGGTGATCCTCGACCATGGGATGCGCTGTCGCCGGAGCATCATGCGGCGCTGCACTCCGTCGGTGTTGAGTCTGCAGGCGACGGGCAAGTCGAGGGTGACGGCGGCTAACAGAAGGAGGCCCGCGATGGTGATCACGGTTGGGGTCATCCCTCCTCCGGCGGCGAGCCCGGCAAGGCCGAGCGTCACGAGCGCGGTGGAGCCGATGAGGCCGCTCGCGATGCCGCGCCAACTGGAGTGAAGGGTGACCGAGGGGTCTCGGTCGGTCATCGCGAAGTGATGTCGACCAGGGTCTCGCCCGGGGCGAGCGGATGGTGGCAGGCGACCTGTTGTCCGCCGGGCACCTCGCGCAGTTCGGGCACCTCGGTGCGACAGACATCGGTGGCGATCGGGCATCGCGTGTGGAATCGGCAGCCGGGCGGAGGTGACGCCGGGCTCGGCACGTCGCCCTGGAGAAGGATCCGTCGGCGGGCCCGTTCGCGACGCGGATCGGCGATCGGCACCGCGGAGAGCAGCGAGTGGGTGTACGGGTGGCTCGGCTGCTCGTAGATCGACGTCCGCGGTCCAATCTCGACGATGCGACCGAGATACATAACGGCGACTCGGTCGCTGGTGTGGCGCACCACCGAGAGGTCGTGGGCGATGAAGATGTAGGAGAGGTTGAACTCGTCTTGGACTTCGTCGAGGAGGTTGAGCACCTGGGCCTGGATGCTGACGTCGAGGGCCGACACCGGTTCATCGAGCACGATGACCTTGGGTCGGAGCGCGAGCGAGCGGGCGATGCCGATGCGCTGGCGCTGTCCTCCGGAGAACTCGTGCGGATAGCGGTTGCCGTGTTCGGGAAGCAGACCGACGCGGGTGAGGAGGTCGGAGACGCGGTCGGCGGCTTCTTCCTTCGGCACGCCGTGGATGCGCATGGGCTCGCCGATGATGTCGCGGACGGGGATGCGCGGGTTGAGCGACGCGTAGGGGTCTTGGAACACCATCTGGATCTCGCGACGCAGTTCGCGCAGATCCTGTCGGCCGGCGGTGGTGATGTCGCGGTCGCCGAGCATGACCTGCCCGGAGGTGGGCGGCACGAGGCGGAGCAGCGAGCGGCCGAGGGTGGTCTTGCCGCAACCGGATTCTCCGACCACACCGAGGGTTTCGTTGGCCATCAGGTCGAAGGAGACCCCGCTGACTGCTTGGACTCGGCCGACCTCGCGCCGGAACACCCCGGCTCGGATGGGGAACTCGGTGACGAGGTCGCGGACGCTGAGGAGGGCGTCACCCGCAGTGGTGCTCACAACGCTCCCTCGGTCACCAGTCGGTCGGCGTGATGGCAGCGGGTCGCGTGACCCTCACCGACGGTCATGAGGTCGGGCACGCTCACCGCGCAGGTATCGGAGGCCAAGGAGCACCGCGGACGGAACGGGCATCCCGACGGCGGGTTCAAGAGGCTGGGCGGGTTGCCGGGAATCGGCACGAGGCGATCGGTATCGGAGACCAGGTCGGGGATCGAGTCGAGCAGGGCTCGCGTGTACGGGTTGCGCGAGCCGTAGAAGATGTCGTCGACGCCACCGGTCTCGACGAGACGACTGGCGTACATGACTTGGACGCGGTCGGCAGTGCCGGCCACGAGTCCAAGGTCGTGGGTGATGAGCAACATCGCCGACCCGGTGGCTTCCTGCACGTCGCGGAGCACCTCCATCACCTGTGCTTGGACGGTGACGTCGAGGGCAGTGGTGGGTTCGTCGGCGATGAGGACCTTCGGCTCGTTGGCAATCGCCATGGCAATCATCGCGCGCTGACGCATGCCACCGGAGTACTCGTGCGGGAACTGATCGACGCGTCGCCGCGGTTCGGGCACGCCGACGAGATCGAGCAGCTCGATGGCTCGCGCTCGAGCCGCCTGCTTGGAGACATCGCGGTGAGTGCGGATGGCCTCGATGATCTGCGAACCGACGGAGAACACCGGGTTGAGGGCGGTCATCGGGTCTTGGAAGATCATCGCGATGTCGTTACCGCGCACCGAGCGCATGTCTCGATCAGAGAGCGTCAGCAGGTCGCGCCCCTCGAACACGGCCCGTCCAGAGATGCGGGTCGATTTTGCGTGAAGGCGCATGAGGGTGAGCGCGGTCACCGATTTGCCCGATCCGGATTCGCCGACGACGGCGAGCACCTCACCGGCGTGCAATTCAAAACTGACGTCGCTGACGGCCTGGACCACGCCGGCTTTCGACGGGAAGCCGACGTTGAGTCCCTCGACGACGAGAACGGGTTCAGTCATCGCCGCTCCCCCGTTCGCTCCGCGCCCGCGGGTCGAGGGCATCGCGGAGTCCGTCTCCAAGGAAGTTGACGCAGAGCACGATCAGCACGATCACGAGTCCGGGGGTGAGCACCCGCAGTGGGTCGTTGTCGATGTTCCCCTTCGCGTCCGCCACGAGACGTCCGAGAGACGTGTCGGGAGGACGAACGCCGAGTCCGAGGAACGAAAGCGTGCTCTCGAGCACGATGACCGACCCGAGCAGCAGGGTGATCTCGACGGTGACGGCGCCGACGACATTCGGGAGGATGTGGCGGGTGATGATCCGCAGGTGCGATGCGCCGGCCGCTCGGGCGGCCATGACGTACTCCTGCTCTTTGATCGACAGCACGACACCTCGAGCCACGCGGGCGATACGCACCCACAGCAGGCCGGCGAGCACGATCGCGAGCCGCCACCAGTTCGAGCCGAAGTTGAGGGCGAAGACGGAGAGCACGATGAGGGCCGGCACGACGAGGAAGAGGTTGATGAGTTGGGCGATCAGGGCGTCGACGGCCCGACCGAAGTAGCCGGCGACGGATCCGATGAGGGTGCCGATGGCTGTCGCGGTGATCGCCGACAGCAGACCGATGGCGAGTGAGTAGCGGCCACCACGGGCAGTGCGCACGAAGAGGTCGCGGCCGATCTCATCGGTGCCGAACCAGTGCTCACGCGACGGGCCTTGCAGTCGGCTGAGCACATCGGGCTTGTCGAAGGGATACTCGTTGATCATCGGCCCGACAATGAATCCGAGGGCGATCACGATGAGACCAACGAGGCCGAGGATGGCGAGTCGGTGGTGGATGAACCGCTCCCAAGCGAGCCGACCGAACGACTTCGGCTTATCGGCGAGACCCTCGAGGGCGTTCGCGGAGGACTGGTCGAGCGTGGTCATGTCAGTCGAACCTGATCCGGGGGTCGAGGATGCCGTAGAGAAGGTCAGCGATGAGGTTGAACACGACCGTGATGACACCGGTGAAAATCACGAACCCGAGCACGAGTGCGAGGTCGGGCTCCCCGAGCGCCTTCAAGAAGGCGGGGCCGAGCCCGGGCCAAGAGAAGATCGATT
>JAFMMJ010000041.1 GCA_017859785.1 Ilumatobacteraceae bacterium | reverse complement strand
CCACACTGTCGTGGTGCGCCTCCCCGAGTTCCGCAGCCCCCTCGCGAGAGCGGTCCTTCCCGTCGTCGGCGGTCTCATCGTCCTCGCGCTGATCGGCTCCTTCACCTGGGGAATGGCCGCGGTGATCTCATCGGGAGGCGCGGAGAGTTCCGAGCGGCTCGCACCCTCCACGTTCACGGTCGGCAACGTCGAGTTCCTGAGCGACCTCGTGGAGTCCGATGGCCCCCTCCTCTTCGCCGAGCTCGGCACCCCGGTTGGCGCTCGCTCAATCGTGATCGACCACATCGGTGACGATCCAGCGCTCGGCTGGCGGGTCTACTGGGCCTATCCGGCTGACCGAGGTCCGGAGTGCATCGTCGAACAGGTCCTCGGCACCGACCGGTTCATCGACTGCGATGGGCGAGAGATCACCGTCGACCAGCTGTCGCCACCCGACACGGGGGTTCGCCCGGTCGTCTACGACTCGACACGACTTGAGATCGACCTGCGCGGGGTCGCCTCCGACTAACCCGACCTCGTCGGCTCAGACCGTCTCGACAGCGCCCAACAGGCGCTCGACGAAAATCTCGCAGTGCTCCTCGATGCGGCTGCGCTTGATCAGCAGACCGCCGACCACATCCGCCCCGGTCGACCCGAGAGCATTCGAGAGTCGGTCAAGGCTCTTGCCTGCGTCAAGGGCATAGGTGAGGAACCCAGCGATTCGCTTGCCTCGCATCGTCGGCAGATTCGCGATCTCAGCGGCCGCCCACGGCGCCTGTCCGACCACGAAGAGCCCGTGCGTCCAGGTGCCGACCAGCACGACATCGGCCTGCTGGATGGATGCCAAGTCGGGTCGGCGCACCCTCGACAGGCCGGTGACCGACCAACCCTCCTGGGTGAGACCGTCGGCGATCCGCTCCGCCGCACGGGTGGTGTTGCCGGTGAGACTCTCGACAAGCAGTGCTGCCTTCATCGGCAACATTCAACCAGAACCGACGCCCGCGAGATCAGCCACGACGAGTGAGCGGGGCCCAAGCGAGGGCGAGGTGCTTGGCGCCGACCCCGGCGAAGTTGACCACGGCCTCCGCTCGATCGCCTGATCCCGTGATCTCGATGATGACGCCCTCGCCGAAGGCGGGATGTGTCACATCGTCACCCACTCGGAACCCGATCTCGTGAGCGTTCGAGCGCTCAGCGGGCTTGGAACCAGCGCGCATCGCCTCGTCGACCACCCGCTCGCGGTGTGCCTCATCGCTCGCCCGATCGACCGCTCGCCTCCGATACCCGGGCACTGTCGACCGCGCCGAGCCCCACTCGGCCCGCGATGACAAGCGCGACGATCCGAGGCCACCGTCGGAGTCACCGCGCACGTCGAAAAGCTCCGATGGGATCTCATCGAAGAACCGCGACGGCGGGTTGTATTGCGTCGAGCCGAAGAGCATTCGCGACCACGAGTGGGTCATGTGCAGTTGCTGCATCGCGCGGGTGATGCCGACATAGGCGAGGCGTCGCTCCTCCTCCATCTCGTCAGGGTCGGTGAGGGCGCGGTGATGCGGGAACACCCCCTCCTCAACGCCGATCAGAAACACGTAGGGGAACTCGAGTCCCTTCGCGGCGTGCAGGGTCATCAGCACGACCCGGTCGTCACCGGCGAGTTCATCGGTGTCGGCGACCAGCGCGACCTGCTCGAGGAACTCATCGATGCGGGTGAACTCCCGAGCAGAGCCAACCAGTTCGCCGAGGTTCTCGATGCGACCGTGAGATTCGACCGTGTCGATTTCCTCGAGTTCGGCCAGATAGCCCGACTGCTCGAGCACGGCCTGCAGTACATCGCCCGGTCCGAGGTCGTCGGCCTCGGGGGCGGGGTTGTCCATCGCGGCGCGAACCTCGTCGATGAGCCGACAGAACGACTCGAGGCCCTTCGAGGCCCGACCCCCGACACCGGCCTCCGTCGCCCTCCGACAGGCATCAAGGAAGGTGATGCCCTCGGCGGCCGCGAACTCGTCGAGTCGAGCGACGCTGGTGTCGCCAATGCCGCGCTTCGGCACGTTGAGCACCCGCTTGACGCTCACCTCATCGGCCGGATTGACGACCGCTCGGAGATACGCCAGCGCGTCCTTGATCTCTCGACGGTCATAGAAACGTGTGCCCCCCACCACCTGATAGGGAACGCCGAGACGCATGAACGCCTCCTCGACCACCCGACTCTGCGCGTTCGTCCGATAGAGCACGGCGATGTCGTTCCAAGCGGCACCCCGCTCAGCGGACAACCCTCGTGCGGTCGACGCCACCCAAGTCGACTCATCGCCCTCGTCGGTGGCGAAATAGCGAACGATCCGCTCGCCCTGGCCGGAGTCGGTCCACAGGTCTTTGTCCTTGCGGCCGACGTTGTTGACGATCACCGCGTTCGCCGCATCGAGGATGGTCTGGGTGGAGCGATAGTTCTGGCTGAGAACGATCATCGTGACGTCAGCGAAGGCGTCCTCGAACTGCATGATGTTGCGGAGGTCCGCACCACGGAAGCGATAGACGCTCTGATCGCTGTCGCCCACCACCGTGACGTTGTGCTCGGCGGCCGGGTCGTCGGCTGCGGCCAACTGCAGAACGATCTCGTTCTGCGCGAGGTTGGTGTCTTGGTACTCGTCGACGAGCAGGTGCGTGAATCGACGCCGGTACTCCTCGAGCACATCGGGGTGCTCACGGAAGAGCCGCACCACGTTGACGAGGAGATCGTCGAAGTCCATCGAACCTGACCGCTCGAGGCGGGCCTGGTATTCGGCGTAGATGTCGGCGTGCTTGCGCTGGAAGATGTCGTCGGCTCGCGCGACAGCCTGATGCGGGTCGACGAGCTCATTTTTCAAGAGCGAGATGTGAGCGTGCACCGCGCGCGAGGCGAAACGTTTCGCGTCGAGACCGAGATCGCGGACCACGTAACCGGTGAGGCGGACGGCGTCGGCCTGGTCGTAAATGGAGAAGTTGCGCGGGTAGCCGATCCGGTCACCGTGAGCGCGCAGAATTCGCACACATGCGGAGTGGAAGGTACTCACCCACATCGCTTTGATCACGGGCCCAACCAGCCCAGCGACGCGTTCGCGCATCTCGCTCGCTGCCTTGTTAGTGAAGGTGATGGCGAGGATCGACGTGGGATGCACGCCGGATCGCACGAGGTGAGCGATGCGATGGGTGAGCACCCGCGTCTTGCCCGAACCGGCGCCAGCCACCACCAGCAGCGGACCGCCGGGGTGGACGACGGCGTCGTACTGATCGGGGTTGAGGCCCTCGAGCAATGCGTCGACGGTCGGGTCCGGGACCGACAGAGGGAGTTGCCCGGAATCCGACATGGACCGTCGATCCTACGACGGGGGTGTCATCCGCGGGGGCCAGTCCCCGCGGATGATCAACGGATCACGGCGACCGGGCAATGGGCGTAGGAAGCCGCGAGAGCGCTCGTCGACCCGAGCACGAGCTCGCGCCATGCGCCACGTCCGCGCGAACCAAGGACGAGGAGATCGAACTCCCTCGACGCATCGGCCAATGCCAAGCCGGGCTTACCGCGGAGCGGAACTCGCTCCACCTCGATGCCCCGGGGAGGGTCACCCGCCGCCTCGATCACCGCGTCGATCGCCGACAGCGCTCCACGATCGAGACCCTCCATGTCGACGACAAGTCCCGCGTACCAACCCCCGACAACAACCGGCGGAAACGTCGCGTGTGCCACGGTGATCTGCTCGACTCCAGGAAGGGAGAAGGCCCAACGAAGGGCTCGCACCGACTCGTTGTCCCCCTCGTCGAGATGATGATCGTCAACCCCGACGAGCACTCGTCGAGCGGTGTTCCCGCTCTCACCGCGATCAACCAGCACCGGTCCCGAAGCGTGGTGAAGCACGAAACTCGCCGTGGAACCAAGGATCATCGACATGCGACCCGAACCCCGGTGAGCAACCGCCACGACCGTTCCTTCGCTCGACTCGGCACTCAGCGCAAGGCCGGCGTGACCCCGGAGGACACGACCGGACACTCGGGCATCCCCCGCTTGCTCAACCACACCGTCAACATGGCGACGCGCGGCCGCTTCCAGGTCAGCCGGATCAACGACGGTCGCGATGTCGTACCCGACCATGACCGGAAGATCCCAAACGTGGACTACTTCGATCTGATCATCGGACCCCGCGACAGCGAGGACCCGCTCCAACAACTGCGCGCCGTTCTCCGACCCGTCGACGCCGACGAGCCACCGGCGAACCTCACCTGACATCGCGCCACCTCCTCACCGTGTATCTGCCGGACCCGACGAGCGTCGGCGCCCTAACGCAATGGTGCCCCCGGCAAAGCCGGGGGCACCAGGGCAGAAGGTCACTGCGTCGGGGGGATCAGTGACCCGCTCCCGGACCCCGGTGGCGGGCCTCGCCGTGGCCGCCTCCACCACCGTCACGACGGCCACCCATCCGCTCGGCCAACCCGGCGGTGTTCACCCGCTCGGTCACTCGATCAGTCATCTCAGCAAGTCGATCGGCCGCCTCGTCCTCGGCGAGGGAGCCATCGGCGACGTGCTCGGCGAGATGAGCCTCGGCCTCGTCAACCAGCGCAGCGACAAGATCGTCGGTGCTCACCCCGTTCGCCTCAGCGACCTCGGCGAGGGTGCTGCCCGCGGCGAGCTCGCCCCGAAGGGTTTCGGCGTCAATTCCGAGCAGCTCGGTCACGACCTCGGAGTGAGCGCCGAGTGCGCGGCCACCTCGCTGACCCTCACCGCGTCTGGGCAGCGTCGCAGCGAGGTGCTCCGAGACCGCATCGGCCTGCTCGCCGTCGATCGTCGTGTCGTCGACGAGAGGCTGCAGCGCATCCCGAAGCCGCTCCGAACGGGCAACGCCCTGGTATTCACTGTCGACCGAGCCGACCATCGGGGCGTCAGCGGCACTCGTGAGCCCCGGCACGCCGGCAGCGAATCCGATGGCGCCTCCGGCCACTAGACCCGCGGTGACCGTAACGATGCTCTTGCGGTTGAACTTCATGTTCCCATCTCCAGTCCCGGTGGACCCTGCGTCCTCCGATGAAGCCCACTCTCGGACTCACGGTTGAGAAGGAAACATGACTGGGGTGAGAGTCAGGTGAGAGCGTCGCCGGCCCGCTCGTGTTGGTTGGCAACGGGTCGCAGCCGCAACGAGACCTCGGTGCCACCTCCTGAGCGATCGGAGATCGACACCGTCCCGCCGTTGGCACGCGCCACCTCGGCGACGATCGCGAGTCCGAGCCCCGACCCCGGCAGCGATCGGGCCGCATCAGTGCGGTGGAACCGATCGAATACTCGAGAGCGCTCCTCCGCTGGAATGCCAGGTCCGCGATCGGAGACCGTGATCTCCCCGGCGGAGACCCGCACGTCGAGCGGTCCACCCGTCGTATCGAACTTCGCCGCGTTGTCGAGCAGATTGGACACCGCGCGGCGAAGTGGGTCGACCCGAACGTCGACCGTCGACTCATCAGACTCAACCCGAACATCACGGCCTGTTCGGCGCGCCACGCGGTCAGCGACCGCGCTCACCACGGGGCCAAGCGCAACCCGCTCGGGTTCGACATCCTCAACCTCACCACTTGCCGCCTGAACGATCTCGTTCACCAACGCTGTCAACTCGTCCACCTCGGCGCGCATCGCCGCCACCATCTCCCGGCGATCAGCCTCATCGAGTTCTGAGTAGCGGTCGAGTACGTCCAGGTTCGTCCGGATGCTCGTCAGCGGGGTCCGAAGTTCGTGCCCCGCGTCCTGAACCAGCCTCGCTTGATCAGACCGCGACCGAGAGAGCGCCGCGATCATCCGGCCGAACGCATCCGACAACCGACCCACCTCGTCGCGGCTCCGGCGAGCCGGCAGCTCGACGTCGAGGCTGCCGGTCTCCTCCACCATGGCCGCAGCCTCGGTGAGACGACGAAGCGGCCTCGTCATTCGACCGGTCACCGCCGCGCCGATCGCCCCGGCAAGCACGGTGACCACAGCGACCAGTGCGATCGTCCGCTCACGCAACGCGTCGAGCACCCGCTCGGTCTCCCTCAGGTCGCGACCCACCTGCACCAGGCCACCGTCGAGCCCGACGAACAGCACTCGGAAACGATCACGACCGAGGTCGACATCGGCGAGGATCGTGCGTCCGGGGCGAAGTGTCAGCAACTCGGGAGTGACCCGAAGCTCACGCGGGAACGTGGACTGAAGCACGGTGCCGTCCGTCCGCGTCACCTGCACGTCAAGACCATCGAAGGGTCCACGTTCGGGAAAGCGCTCGTTGATGCGGCGACTGAGCACAACCTGCGTGGCCTCCACCAGCGACTCGTCAACCGCCTCGAAGAGTCGATCCGAGGCAAGCCGATACGAGACGACACCAACACCGATCGAGGCCACCGCGGTCACCAGCGCGAGGGTGAGTGCCACTCGGAGCCGGAGGCTCACGATGACTCCACGCGCGCCGTATAACCGACGCCTCGCACCGTGTGAATGAGGCGAGGTGCCTCACCCTCCTCGGTCTTGCGACGGAGATAGCCGATGTAGACGGCGAGGTTCTTCGAGTCGGGACCGAAGTCGTAATTCCAGATTCGCTCGTAGATCGTCGTGTGATCGAGCACGATCCCAGCGTTACGAACCAGCAGTTCGAGTAAGTCGAACTCGGTCTTGGAGAGCTCGAGTTGACGACCGGCTCGCGACACCGTTCGTCCGGAAGGATCGATCACGAGATCACCGAGTTCCAACCGGGCACCGGGCTGCTCGTCCGGTCGGAGGCGGCGGGTGAGCGCACGCAGCCGAGCGAAGAGTTCACCGAGGTCGAACGGCTTGGTCACATAGTCATCGGCACCAGCGTCGAGGCCCGCGACGCGGTCGCTCGGCTCGGTTCTCGCGGTGAGCATCAAAATCGGCAGTGTGTTCCCTTCGGAACGCAACACCCGGCAGACCGTGAGGCCATCCACCGCGGGCATCGACACGTCGAGCACCGCGATATCGGGGGATTCAGCGCGAACCGACTCGAGCGCTGCCGCGCCGTCGTTCGCCGTGACAACCTCGTAGCCCTCAAGGTGCATGGCCCGAGCGAGGGACTCTCTGACGGCTCGATCATCCTCGGCGATGAGCACCTTCACGTGATGAGTACACCAGATCGGGGTAAGGGACCGGTGAGAATGCCGAGGTGCGTCGCCTCAACGACTACCCGGCGATCGCTGTCGCCGCCGCGCTCGGAGCCGCGGTTCGGCTCGCCTTCGCCGAGGCGCTTGAGCCGACCTGGGTCTCCACCACGACCGTCAATCTCGTCGCCTGTCTCGCTGCCGGACTCGCGATTCGCTGGATCGCCGACTCGGAGCGACTGCGGCGAGTCATCACGGCCGGACTCCTCGGAGGGTTATCGACGTTCGCGACCCTGACCGAGGACCTTCGACAACTGGTCGCGAGCGGTGACACCGGACCGCTCCTCCTCGCGTTCGCCGCTGCCGTCATCGGATGCCCAGCGGTATTCCTTCTCGCCCGCGGAAGGCCCGGAGAATGACCGCGGTCCTCTTCACATTCGCTGCGATGGGCGGCGCGCTGATTCGCGTCGTGCTCCGCGACCGATTCGGTCGGCCGGCCACGACCGTCGTCAACCTGCTCGGCTCATTCCTCATCGGGGTCATCGTCGCCGGGGGGTTCGATGACAACCTCACCGTGGTGGTCGGCACTGGGTTCTGCGGATCACTCACGACGATGTCGGGCCTCGTCGTCGACTCCTACGATCGACCCACACCGAGAAGCAGTATTCGACTCGTGGGAGAACTGCTCAGTGGAATCGGCGCGGTCGTATTCGGTTTCGCCCTGATGGGCTGAACTCAGGCAACCGAGTCGATACGCACCGGTAGGCGCCGAGGTCCGCGGATCTGACCGACGCTCCAGGTCACGTCGCCGTCCACGGCGAACGACGGGAACCGCGCCACGAACTCCTCGACGGCGACCTTGAGCTCCAGCCGAGCCAGGTTCGAGCCGAGGCACCGGTGGATGCCGAGCCCGAACGCGCCGTGGCGGTTCTCCTGACGATCGATGACGAACTCGGTCGCCCGATCGAACTGGGCTGGATCGCGATTCGCCGCCGGGAACGGAAGCAGAACCCAGTCGTTGGCCTTCATCGGACAGCCGTGGAAGTCGTGGTCGTCCTTCACGAGCCGAGCCATCGTGACCGGCGCGTAGGCGCGGAGGAACTCCTCGAGAGCGAACAACATCACATCTGGTTCCTCGACCAGACGTCGCAGATCGTCCGGATGGGTGCCGAGGTGCCAGATCGATGATCCGATCGCCGACCAGGTGGTGTCGATTCCCGCCACCAGCAACAGCACGATCGATCCTCGGACATGCTCGATCGAGAGCTTCTGGCCCTCGATCTCGACTCCGAGGAGATAGCTCGTCAAGTCATCCCGCGGGTTCTCCCGATGCTCCTCGATCTGCACGGTCAGATAGTCGTCGAGACGCTGCATGAACTCCATGCGCGCCTCGACCGGCTCATTGATCCGTTCGAGGACGTCATGCACGAACCCCCGGAAGAGCTCCTCATCCTCGGTCGGGAAACCGAGCATGCGGGCAATCACGTTCACCGGGATGCTCTGCGCGTATTGCATCGCCGCGTCCACCACCGACTCGCCCGGCGTGATCTCGCCCATTCGGTCGAGCAGCTCACGGCACAGTCGCCGAACCTCGGGCTCCCAGGCCGCGATCACCTTCGGCGAGAACGGCGGGAGGAGCAGCCGTCGAGCGATGTTGTGGAAGGGCGGATCGCTCGTGATGGGGGGCGCCGGACCAACCGGTGCGTCGATGAGTGGGCGCCCCGTGTTCACAACGACCCCCTGCGAGGTGAAGTGATCGGTGTCGTAGGCGATCTCGTGCACCATCTCGTGGGTGAAGGGAGCCCACAGGCCGCCGTAGCGGTCGCTGTGAGCGACCGGGCAGCCTGAGGACTGGAACTCCGCCCAGATCTCGTGGGCTCGTTCGTTGTATTCGGGGACGGCGTGATCGAAGTCGTTCTGCCAGTCGGTGACGGGCCCGTAGATGTCGGTCACAGAGTTCCCCTCACTCCTCGATCTCGATCGCGAACTCGGGACAATTCGCCACCGCCAGTCGGGCCTTCTCCTCGAGGTCCGCGGGCACCGAGCCATCCCCGATGACGACCGCCGTGCCGTAGTCGTCCACATCGAAGAGCTCAGGTGCCAAGGCGAAGCAACGGTTGTGTCCCTGGCACTTTTCGGAATCCACGGTGACTCGCATAAACGGCACCCTAGATCGTGCCTCCGGTCACATCTCACTCCGGTCCCGATCTGCACCCTCCACCGGCTGTCTCCACTCCGGGGTCGGTAACGTCCGATGGATGCCGGTCGTGTTCGCCGCCGAGGCCTCCGGGTGGGTCGGGAAGCTGACCGGATGGTTAAGCGATGTATCCGGTGCCTGGTGGTTCCTCGTTGTCATCGTCGTCATCGCCCTCCTCGACTCGGTCGTCCCGATCGTGCCGAGCGAGACCACGGTCATCATCGGCGGCGTGGCCGCCGGGCTCGGAGAGCAGAACCTCCTCCTCGTGATAGCCGCTGGCGCGATCGGCGCCTTCCTCGGCGACAACCTCGCGTACCTGATCGGCGCGCGGCTTACCGGATGGATCGATCACCGGGCCGAGCGTCGGCCATCGCTTCGAGATCGACTCGACCGGGCGACGGTCATGATCCGCGATCGCGGCGGACTCCTCCTCGTGACCGCCCGTTTCATCCCGGGAGGACGGACCGCCCTCACCATCTCCTGCGGAGTGACGCGTCAGCCGAGACGCTGGTTCGCTGGATGGGTGGTGGTCGCGGTGACGATCTGGGCGACCTACTCGGCCGTTCTCGGGAGCATCTTCGGTCGCACCTTCTCGGACAATCACACCCTCGCTTTCCTGATCGCGTTCGGTACCGCCCTCGCCATCAACGTGATCATCGAGGTCGTCCGGCACCTGCGCGGCCGAGCGGCCGCCTCCCGGTCCACGGCCGGCGGCTGACAGACTCGACGTCGTGAACGTCTCCGAGGCTGTCGTCACCCGCAAATCGATCCGCGCGTTCCTGCCGACACCGGTGCCCGACGCGACGATCCGAGCCCTGCTCGCCGGCGCTGCTCGCGCCCCGAGCGGAGGCAATGTGCAGCCCTGGAAGGTCTACGTCGTCAACGGTGAATCGATGGGCGACCTGCTGAACTACCTCGAGGGGTGCGACCCGATTGAGGAGCCGGAGTACGACGTCTACCCACCAGGACTCTGGGAGCCGCACCGCACCGCTCGTTTCGCGCTCGGCGAGCAGATGTACGGCCTGCTCGAAATCCCGCGGGAGGACAAGGAGGGGCGCCTCCGTCAGTTCGCCCGGAACGCCCGGTTCTTCGACGCCCCCGCGGCCTTCTTCACCTTCGTCGACCGTCGGTTCGGGCCGCCGCAATGGTCCGACCTCGGGATGTTCCTTCAGACCTTCATGCTGCTCGCCCGTGAAGCCGGGCTCGACACCTGCGCCCAGGAGTACTGGTCATCTCGGCACGGGGCCATCAGTCGCTTCGTGGGAGCACCCGAGAACGAGATGCTCTTCTGCGGGATGGCGATCGGCCATGCCGACCCTGAGGCCCCCGTCAACACGTTGACGAGCGAGCGCTTCGGCGTCGACGAGTTCGCCGTCTGGATCTGACGAGACCCGCGGGGCTCAGCCCGCGTCACCGAGCCTGAGGTGGAATCCCTCGGGAACCACGACGTCGGACGCCCGCAGATCCCCAACCGAGGAAACACCAGAGCCGAGCAAGGCGGAATCGAGACCGTTGCGAAGGATGTCCAAGACGTTCTCCACCCCTGCCTGACCGTTCGCGGCAAGCCCCCACAGGTAGGCGCGCCCGATCATCACGGCGCGTGCGCCAAGAGCGACCGCTTTCGCGACATCGCTGCCCCGACGAACCCCGCCATCGAGCGCCACCTCGATCCGGTCGCCAACCTCTGAAGCGATGCCGTGGAGGACACGGAGTGGCGACGGTGTGCCGTCGAGGTTGTTGCCGCCGTGATTCGACACCGAGATCGCCGTGAACCCAGCATCGGCGGCGCGTCGGGCGTCATCGACCCTCATGACTCCCTTAGCCATGCATGGCCCTCCCCACTCCGCGGTGAACCAGGCGAGGTCATCCCACGAGGGCGGCGGAGTCATCATCCACTGGCCATAGGCACCGAAGAAGCCCGGAGCGCTCTCCCCGGCCGCGATCTGCGTCGGGGTCAACATGTTGGGCGTGGTGAGGTCCGGCAGGCTGAACTCGCGCAGATAACGCCAGAGCCAGGTCGGTCGCGCGAGCGCGGCGGGGGCCTGACGAATCATGGCGCGGAGGTCGAGACGCTCAGGCAGCGGCGGCGAGCCCCAGTCACGACTGTGACTGAACGACCAATCGAGGGTCAAGATGACCGCGCGAGCGCCCGCAGCGCGGGCCCTCTCCATCTGGCCCGCCATCCAGTCGCGATCGTTGATCCAATACATCTGGAAGAACAGGTCGCCATTGGCCTCCGCGACCTCCTCCATCGACTTCGACCCGAACGACGAGAGACCGACAGCAACACCGCGCGCCGCGGCAGCCCGAGCGACGGCGACCTCACCATCGGGGTGAACGGCTTGAACGCCGGTCGGCGAAATCACGACCGGCATCGAAAGTGGGACACCGAGGAGTTCGGTCGCCAGATTCCGCTCCCCCGGCTTGCCGGCGATCACCGGAGCGAACCCGAGGAGATCGAAGGCGGAGCGATTCGCGTCGAGGGTGAGCCCCGCTTCCGACCCCGCGATCAAGGCGTCGCGAACGGGCCAGGGCAGGATGCGCTCGGCGCGGCGACGCGCCTCGGCCACCGACTCGAACCAGCTGTTCCCCATGCGGCAAGGCTACCGATCGACCGCTGAACGGTCGCCCGGAACTCGACCACCTTCGAACCGTCTAGGGTCGACGGATGGAGATCGCCACCATTCACGGGGTCGACATCGCCTACACCGACACCGGAACTGTCGACGGGGGCCGAACCGTCATCTTCAGCCACGGGTTGCTGATGGACCACGAGATGTTCGCACCCCAGATCGAGGCGCTGTCGGGGCGTCACCGCATCATCACCTGGGACGAGCGGGCCCACGGGAGCACCCGCGCCACGGCACCGTTCTCCTATTGGGACTCCGCCAGCGACCTCCTCGGTCTCCTCGACCATCTCGGTGTGGAAACAGCCGTGCTCGCCGGCATGTCACAGGGTGGGTTCATCTCGCTTCGCGCGGCCCTTCAGGCCCCGGAGCGCGTCGACGCCCTCGTGCTGATGGGTAGCCAGGCCGGTCTTGAAGACCCGGAGAAACAGGCCTCGTACGAGGTGCTCCATCAGGTCTGGCTCGACCAGGGTCCGGAGCCGGTTCAGGAGATCGTCGCCGGCATCATCCTCGGTGAGGGTGACTGGTCGGACTGGTTCGCCAAGTGGACCTCGTGGGCCGAACGCGACCGCGACGAGTTCACCCACGCATTCCGATGCCTGAGCGATCGTGACGACGTCACCGAGCGACTCGGCGAAATCACCTGCCCCTCGCTCGTCATCCACGGCACCGCTGACGCGGCAATTCCGATGGAACGGGCGCGCGTCATGGCCGACGGCTTGGGAGGGGCGACGGCGTTCGTCGAAGTCGAAGGTGGCACCCACGCCTGCAATCTCACGCATCCTGGGCCAGTGAATGAGGCGATCACCGCCTTTATCGACTCACTCGGCTGACCCGACCGACACCAGCCTTAGGCGCGCACCTGGTCGAGGATGTCGCGGCAACGTTCGGCGGAACTCTCGTCGGTCACTGGGATCGAGAACTCGATCCGATCACATCTCGATCCGTAACGGTCACGCAGTTGAGCGGCGATCGTGTCGTGGGTGCCGATCGTCGCGACCGTATGGAGGATCTCGTCGTCGACGACGGTCGCGAGTTCCTCCCACCGACCCGCTTTCGACAGCGATGCCGCCCGGTCGGCTTCGTCCTCCCAGCCATGCAACTCGAATACCCGGCGATAAGCCGGGGTCGACAGGTAGAAGGCGACGCGAGCTCGAACGGTGCGGATCACCGGATCGAGGGCCGCCTCATCGGGCGCCGTGCCGATCAGCGGCTTCATGCAGACCTCCACCTCTCCTGGTGTTCGACCAGCCCGAGCCGCGCCCTCGGCGACCGCGGGCAGCACCGACTCGTCGATGAAGCGCGTGGTGCAGATCGGGTGGAGTCGAACCCCGTCGGCCACCTCGCCGGCCACGGCGCACATCCTCGGACCGATCGCCGCGACATGGATCGGGATGTCGGGGTGCTCGATCGGGCCCGGATCGAAGAGCGGCACCATCAGGCTGAGGTTGTAGTGCTCGCTTTCGAACTGCAACGGAGTTCGTTCCTGCCAGCAGCTCCACACCGCCCGGATCGCGCCGATGGTGTCTCGCATCCACGGCGCCGGCGGGTGCCACTCCATGCCGAATCGCCGTCGGATGTGACCGCGCACCTGGGTACCGAGGCCGAGAAGGAAACGACCACCGGAGAGTTTCGACAGCGTCCACGCCGACATCGCGGTCGTCGCAGGCGATCGAGGAAAGGCCATCGCCACCGAGGTGCCAAGTTGGATCCGCTCCGTGGTCGCCGCCCCGAGGGCGAGTAATTGATACGGATCCCATTTCGTCTCCTCAACGAGGACGGCGTCGAGGCCAACCCGTTCCGCGAGCGCCGCGCCTTGCGCGAACGATGCCGGATCGAGGGGCGTGTCGGGTTCGCGGAGCCCGGGGTCGAGTTTGCCGAGAGGAAGGAGGGATTCGACGAGCACGGCGACAGCGTGGTCGACCGTCCTTCGAACCAACGAGGCGGAGCGATGGAATGAGCGGCGGTTCGGCGGCGTTCGACTCGGTATGCCCTCCCCCACATCCATTGTCGACCGGCTGCTCGATGCGACCATCGCCCCCGGATTCTCCGCCATTGGCTCCGGCGTGCGCCGCCGACTCGCCGATTGGGGCCCCCCGATCGAGCGCGACCTCACCGGCAACACCTACGTGGTGACCGGCACCACCTCGGGGATCGGCGCCGAGACCGCACGAGGTCTCGTCGACGCCGGCGCGAGAGTGCTCGCTGTCGGCCGAGACCGTGACCGCACCGAAGCCACCTCGGCATCCCTTGGGGCTGAAGCCGTAGTGGCCGATATGGCAGACCTAGATGCAGTGCGCGACGCCTGCCAATTCATCGTCTCGGCGACCGAGCGAATCGACGGCGTGGTGCACAACGCGGGCGCCCTCGTCGCCGAACGCATCGACAACGCGGCCGGCATCGAGTCAACGGTGGCGGCCCAGGTCCTCGGACCGTTCCTCATGACCAGCCTGCTTCTCGACCGCCTCTCAGGTAACGAGGCGCAGCCGGGACGGGTGATCACCGTCGCTTCTGGCGGCATGTACGCCGCTGGGCTCTCGGTCGGATCACTCCAGATGCCCGCGGAGAGTTACCGCGGCTCCGAGCAGTACGCGCGGGCGAAACGCGCTCAGGTCACCCTGAACGAGATGTGGGCCGACCGGGTCGACCCGACCCGAGTCGTCTTCCACGCGATGCACCCGGGTTGGGCAGATACGCCTGGAGTTCGGGCCTCGCTCCCTCGATTCCACCGCACGCTCTCCCCGGTGCTTCGGTCGACCACCGATGCCGCCGACACCGTGCTCTGGCTGCTGACATCCGACGAAGGCGGAAGGTCGAGTGGCGGGTTCTGGCATGACCGACGCCGCCGTCCGATCCACCGACTTCCGTCGACACGGCGCACCGACACCGAGGCCCGACGTGAGCAACTCTGGGAATGGGTCGTCGGCCAGACCGACAACCCGCCGAGCTGAGTCCTCAGCCCGCGAGCGTGTTGCCGAACACCTGCCAGGCGAGGGCTGACTTCGCGGTCAAGCTGAGCACCAGGTAGACGCGCTCTCCGTAGAGGTAGTCCGACCAGCGCCCAACTCCTCGGTACTGCAGCCATTGGTTGAGGGCGAACAGGTTGAAGAAGATGAAGAGGCTGATCAGGATGCCCCACACGAAGGCGGGGAACTCGGGCTGACCGGATGGGCCGATCACATAGATGAACAGCACCACCCACGGGACGCCGCCGGCGATACAGCCGAACCAGAACGGGCTCCACCACACCGGTTGGCCAGGTCGGTTGACGACCTCCATGATCCAGCCGAAGAGGATCATCGCGGCGTTCGCGCCGGCGAGGCCGAGCAGAGCCGCGATGTCGGAGATTCCGAACACCATGGCGATGAGGATGATCATCAGTGTCGATGAGAGTGAGTACTCCACCCAGCGGAATCGGTTCTGCTGCCGCGACAACTCCGAGAGATAGCCGCGTCGTCCGACGGTCGAGACGATCCCGTGGAAGAGGGCCGAGAGGATGAGGAAACCGGCGGCACCCCAGGCCACCGGGATCTCGAACATTTTCTCGAGACGCGCCGGGTCGAGGTCACCGTTCGGAGCGTCGTTCCAGAAGTAGGAGGCGACCGGGAGTGCGAAATCGTTCGCGAGCACCAGCACGGCGATCGCCTGCGCTGCGTGCAACACGGCTGCGATCACGTTGAGCCGCTGAAGCTTGGCGGCCCGATCCTCGGGAACTGTCATCGTCGTCTCGGACATATTCACGGTCTCCTTCTCTCAGCCGGCAGCAACCGGACTCTGTGAGCGTACGTTCCGATGCCACCTCGCGACAGCCAGACAGCCAACCGAGGCGACCGCTGCGCTCGCGGCAGCGACACCGGACAGTCTCGGATCTCCCGTCACGTCGGTCAGCCGCCCGGCAAGCACCGGCGCCACACCGCCTCCCAACGACACGAGCAATGCCACCGCGCCCATCAGCGAACCGAAATCATCAGCCGGCAGAACGTCGCGGGCGACGATGCCATCGAGGGCGGAGAGCGCTCCGATCGAGGTGCCGGCGAGCACGGTGTAGACACCCGCGACCACCGGCGATCCCGCGACCAGAACGATCAGACACGAACCGGCCACGCAGAGCCGAGCCACCGCGAGCAGTCGCCAGGAACCCGTCCGGCTGAGAGCCCGAGGCAACGGCAGACGCCCAGCAAGTTGCAGCAGCCCCCTGGCGCCGGCGAATCCGGCAGCGGACGCCGCCGACAGACCGGCCCAACGCATGATCGACACCTGAAAGACGAGCAGCACCGAGACAGCAGCAGCAGCGCTCACCGCCGCGAGCGCGTACCACCTGATGACCGCGTCGCGGACCGCCCCGGCGATCACCGTTCCCCACCGACCGCGCTCCTCGGCCGGCGATCCATACGGCAACCGAACCACCCGTGAGGAAGCGAGGAACGCGATGAACGCGAAGCCGGCTGGAATCTCGATGGCCAACCGCCACCCGAGAGTGGACCGGAGTAGCTCCGTGACGGGGATCGCGATCGGTGACGCAAGGGCACCCCAGATCGTCAGACGGATGATCCGCTCCAGTGAGCGAGTGCGGTCGGCCCGAACGATCACCGACTGGGTGAGGGTGTAGAAACCGGCCGCACCGGTCAAGCCTCCGCCGATCGCGAACAGCACAGCGAACAGCAGCGAGTCACCCACACGACCGGAGACTCCAAGCGCGACCGCCCCAAGCGGCCCGATCACGCCGAGCACAATGCTCGGACCTCGACGATCGAGAAGCCGTCCGGTCACCAAAGCGAGGAGGCCGACAAGCGCTTGCGCGGCGCCGAACGACGCCCCAAGCGCGGTCGCGCCCATCCCGAGCTCAGCGCCGATGTCATCGATGAGGACGCCGAAGCCGTAGAACCAGGATCCGTAGACACAGATCGTCAGGACACCGAGAACGTCGACGAG
>JAFMMJ010000004.1 GCA_017859785.1 Ilumatobacteraceae bacterium | reverse complement strand
CGCACCCGACGCGCCGAGCAGGTCGAGGACGCGATCCCGAAGTCCCGGAGGCGCGGCGAAGGCGGGGGCGGCGCCGATGAGGGCGAGCGGGGCGAAACGCCGACGAGTGCGCTCACACGTGGAGCAGGCATCGACGTGTCGAGCGACGCGCTTGCGGACCAGCACGGAGAACTCGCCATCCCAGTCGGACAGGATCGACGCGAGCTCCTCGCACTCCTTCCGGCCGCGGCGTGCCACGCAATACGCGCCGAGGCTCCGCTCGGTGCGCTCGCGCATCCGATGCACGAGCCCGTAACTCTGTTGTGGCGTCACCCCGAGGGCATCGGCGAGGTCGTTGCCGGACAGGTCTTGGCGCATCGTCAGTTCGAGCACGAGCTGATCGCGAGAGTCGAGCCCGCGGGCGGCGCCGCGGAGCAATTCGGCGAGATCATCGAACTCGGCCGCGTCCTCCACCGCGTCGGTCTCTGAGGGGGTCGGGGGGAGCATGACCTCACCGCCCGCCTCGGAGAAGTCGGTCACGACCGACTTCGAACGTCGACGCGAACGTCGATAGACCTCGTTGCGCAGGATGGCGAAGAGCCACGGCTTCAAGCGCGTGGGATCGCGCAGTTGGCCGAGTTTCTCCGCGGCCAAAACGAAGACGTCCTGGACCATGTCCGCAGCGTCCTCTCGGTTGCCCGTCATCGCCGCGGCCGTGTCGTAGAGCGTGTCCCCGTAGCGATCCCAGATAGTCGCGAGCGCCGAGCGATCCCCTGCGAGGTAGGCGGCGACCGTGGTCGCATCCGCCGCGCCGGCTGACGCCGCTCGAGAGTCGTCGTTCGTCATCGTTCTGTCCATACATCGTCATCGGCCTCTGGTGTCCAAGAGGTCGATGCGACCGATGTCTCGCAGTTTTGTCCGAACAAGTCGTCGGAGTAGCCGAATTCTAACGACCTTCAGGAAACGGGCTTCCCGTCAGGCTCGGAGACCTGCGAGGCTCAACGCGTGCGCGCACTGGTTCAGCGGGTCCGCGAGGCCCACGTTGACGTGATCGACGGTGAGTCTCGAGAGCGTGTCGGACAGGTTGGCCCGGGAGTGTGTGTGCTCGTCGGTGTGACCCACGACGACACCGAGGCCGAGGCGGCGCGTCTCGCCGAGAAAATCGTCGACCTCCGAATCTTCCCCGATGCCGAAGGAGTAATGAACCTTTCGCTCGCCGACGCCGGCGGCGCTGCCCTCGTCGTCTCCCAGTTCACCCTCTACGGCGACACCACCCGAGGTCGCCGTCCCGGTTGGTCAGCCGCCGCTCGACCCGAACACGCTGAGCCCCTCGTGGAAGCGGTGGTCGCCGGTCTTCAAGGTCGCGGAATCGACGTCGCCACCGGAAGGTTCCGGACCGATATGGAGGTGTTGATCGTCAACGACGGTCCGTGCACCCTCATGCTCGAGGTGTGACGCTCGCAGATCGCCGACTCGCCCCCGACGTCACCAGCAGTCCGAGCACCAGCAGCACCGCGAGCGGCGCGTCACCGAGACGCGAGTACCACGTGAGGCCCTCGCGCAGACGAACCTCGGCCACGATCACCCGACGCTCAGACACGTCGGTCCGCTCGAGCACCTGCCCCTCGGGATCGATCACCGCGGAGAAGCCCGTTGGTGCCGCCTGCACGACCCATCGCGCCGACTCCACGGCCCGAAGACGACTGGACGCGATCTGCTGGGTCTGGAGCACGGTCCACGTGTAGCTCGCGCCGTTCGTCGGGTTGATGACGAGCGAGCCTCCCTCACGCACGCCATCGCGGACCCGATCACCGAAAAAGATCTCCCAAGAGATTGCGACGCCGACCCGCTGACCATCCGGCAGATCCAAGACGGCGGGGCCGGCACCCGCGACCGCGTCACGGGGGATTTGACCGACCGGGGCACCGAGCGATTCGAGCAGGGAGCGGAGCGGCACGTACTCGCCATAGGGGACGCGGCGCACCTTGACATAGGCGCCCTCGGCGGCCCCCGAGCCAGTCACCACATACTGGGCGTTCACGAACCCCCGGCCGTCGTTGTCGGTGAGATCAAGCGCCCGGGCGGTCGCCACGTCCTCGGTCACCCCGACCAACAACGGAACGCCAAGACGGCTCGCCTCAAGGGCGACCTCGACGGCTTGCTGGCTATCGGCGAACGCCATACCGTTGACGTCGATCGTGTTCTCGGGCCAGACGACCAGATCGAGATCAGCTGAGTCCTCGATCTCGGCCGTCGCGGCGAGGTGCGCCTCGGTCACGAGCCTCGACGGGACCTCGAGCGCCGAGGTTCCCTGCCGTCCCCCACCCTGCACCGCAGCGATCGTGAGACCGTCGCCGAGATCGCGACCTGATGGCGCGATAGCGGCCAGCACCACGAGCGTCGCAGGCGCGATGAGGATCGCCGCCCACGAGGAGGGGATGGCGTCACCTCGGATCACCGCCGTCAGCCGTGTTCCGATCGACAGCCCGAGGTGGAAGACGACCCAGGTGATGGCGATCACCCCACCCACCCGCGCGATGCCGAGGAGCGGACCTCCCGCCTGGCCGATCGCGATAGTCGCTAACGGAACACCGCCAAAGGGCGCCACCAGTCGGGCCGCTTCCACGAGGGTGTGCGCGAGAGCACGCGGAATCGGCGCTTGAGGTGTCGTCAACGCGGCGAGGGCGTGGGCTCCGGCGAAGAGCGCAGTGGTGAAGAGGTAGCCCGGCGGGGTGAGGAACCACATCCACACCATGCCGACACCGAACCAGGCGATGCCGAACCACAAGGTGGTGACCGCACGGGATCGTCGTCCGCCGGTGGTCGCGGCACCCAGGATGATCACGCCGATGAGTCCGAGTGGCCAGAACCCCCACGGCGGCATCGATGCCGCGACGGCCAGGCCGGCCGTCAGACCGGCGAGCAGTCGTCTCACGCCACCAGTTCGGCGAACACGACGTAGCGCTCGCGCACCGAGCCGGGCGGATGACAGGCGAAGAGCGTCGCCGTCGGTGTCGGCGTCTGGTCGACGATCCAGACCTCCGTCGGCACGACGATTCGCGAGCTCGTCACGCGATATCGATGCACCGAGCCGTCGGTGTCGGTGAACAAGATCTCGTCACCTTCGACGAGCGCGTCGATATTGCGGAACACCTGATGGCCGCTCGTGCGGTGGCCGGCGACCACCACGTTGCCGACCTGGCCGGGCATCGCGGTCCCCGGCCAATGACCCGGACCACGATCGAGGGTGGAGAGACGGATTCCCTCGTACATCGTCATCGACACATCGATCTTCGGGATCTCGATCGTGCCGAGTTCGATCACCGGCTCTGGAGCCCGCTCATCGGTGGGTGGCGGCTCGGGAGCCGGAAGTGTCGTGCTGCTCGTCGTGCTGGTGGTGGGCGGAGCGGTCGTGCTGGTGGTGCTCGTCGTAGGCGGAATCGTCGTGCTGGTCGTGGAGGTGCTCGCCGCCGTGGTGGTCGTCGGCGGAGAAAGCGTCGTCACCGACTCGGCCGCCGACTCGATCGCGGATTGTTCGCCACCCGACTCGCGGGCCGCCGCGTAACCGACGAGGCCCGCGGTCGACACCGAGGCGAGCGCCAGCACGAGGAACGAACGACGGCGGGGGGAGGGGTTGTCAGCGACCATCGCCGAATCAGTCTGGCACCGGTTCCGGCCGATGCCCGTCGATGCCGAGTCGGCTCAGCACCGACTGAGCGGCGCGGCGACCGCTCCCGACGCACGCCGGCACTCCAATGCCGTGCAAGGAGGCTCCGGCGGCGACGATCGTCGCTGGAAGCGATCGCTCTATCGTGGCCACCAGCGCGCCGTGATGGGGCCGATACTGCGGGAACGAGGATGGCCAGCGGGTCACTCGGACCTCGTTCGGCGCGAGCTGCGCGCCGAGATGATCCGACACCTCACTAACGACCGAATCGACCACCTCCCCGTCATCGAGGTCGCTGACGTCCATGCCGTCGCGGCCGAGGGACACTCGGAGGATCTGGCTCCCGTCGGCCGGACGGAGATGCGACCACTTGTTGGAGGCGAACGACACCGCGGTCACCCGCTGTTGGCGGGACTTCGGCACCAGATAACCGCTCAGACCCGAACAGGCCTCCGGTAGCGAGTCGCCGGGGATCGCGAGGGTCACCATCACCACGCCGGCCGTCTCGATCGAGCCGAGACCCGCTGCGGCGGCCGGGGCCGATGAGGCGAGGAGCCGCGCCGACACCCTGGCCGGTGTCGCGAGGATCGCGGCCTCGAAGCGCTCCCCGTCGATGAGCACACCGCCGCCGCCGGCCTCGACAGCCTCCACTGGCGCTTCGAGTCGGGTCATCGCGCCGGCCGCAACCGCGGCGGTCAACACCGCGTCGGCCAACGAACCCATGCCATCGCTCGGCGCGGCGAACACCGGCCCGCTGTCGCTCGGTCGCCGCTGGCGTAGCGCGGTGAGAATCGCCGAACGCCCGCCACGCGCGAGCGCGTCGAGTTGAGGCACCGCGGCCAAGCTGAATCGGTCGGTGTCGGCGGCGTAGATGCTTCCGACGAGGGCATCGGTCAAGCGGTCGTGGACCTCCTCACCGAGGCGTCCCCGCACCCACGCGCCGATCGAGTCGTGATCGAGAGCGCGTCGCGGCAACACGAGATCGGCCAGCGCTCGCGCGGCTCCAACCGGGGAGACGAGTCGGCTCCTCGCGAGCGAGATAGTCGACGTCGGCACGCCGAGCACGAGCCCCTCGGGAAGTCGGCGGAGGCCGTCGACCCAGACGGCCGCCGATCCAGCCGTCGGTGAGGTGAGTCGCTCGTCAAGGCCGACCGATCGGGCGAGAGTTAGCGCCTCGGGAACCCGTCGGAGGAACGCATCGGCCCCCTCGTCGACGCGCAGCCCGGCGAAGGTCGAGGTTTTGATGAGCCCGCCGGCGCGTCCCGAGCCGTCGAAGAGCGTCACCTCCACCCGGTCGCCACCAGCGACCGCAGCCTCATGGGCCGCGGAGAGGCCGGTGATGCCGGCGCCGATGACGGCGATCCGCGACGGCGATCCGCTCATCCGGCTGTTCCCCGCCCGGCTCAGCCCACCGAGATGACGCGGTCGGCGAGAGCGCCCATCACCGCGGCATCGTCGTTCACACAAGCGGTCCGAGCGAAGGCCAATCCTCGCGCCGCCGCTCGATTCGCCGCCTCGATGTCGAGGTCGTACAGCACTTCGAGGTGGTCGGCGACGAAACCGACGGCGCTCACCACCACACCGGGGACCGAACCCTCATCGGCGAGCGAGTCGATCACCTCGAGGATGTCGGGGCCGATCCACGGCTCGGGCGTCCGACCGGCGCTCTGCCAGGCGATCGACCAGTCGCGCCCCTCCTCGAGGCCGAGGCGCTCGGCCACGGCGACAGCCGTGGCGCGCAACTCGTCGGGATACGGATCGCCGCCGTCGATGATCCTCTGCGGCAAGGAGTGAGCGGTGAAGAGCACCCGTGACCCGGTGGGAACCGCCTCGAGTCGCCGTTCGAGATCGGCCGAGATGAAGTCGATGAACGCCGGTTCGGTCGCCCACGAATCGACCCCGCCAACCGGCACCCCAGCCGGTTCGGCGACCGCTCGTGCGCGGCCGAGATACTGGCCGATCGAGTAACTCGAGTAGTGCGGGGCGAGGACAAGGCCGACGATTCGTTCGACACCGTCAGCGAGGAGTGCCTCGGTGGCCTCCTCGATCTTGGGGTCCGCGTGCTTGAGTCCGAGATCGACCCGATACGTGTCAGGGGCCCGCTCGTCGAGCGCTGCCTGCAACGCATCGCGCTGCGCTTCGGTGAGTTGGGCGAGCGGGGAGATCCCACCGATCGCGTCGTATCGGGCCACGAGGTCGGCGAGAGCCTCCGGGGTCGGCGGTCGCCCCCGACGGATGTCGGTGTAGTAGGCCTCGATCTCCTCGGGATGCCTCGGCGTGCCGTAGGCCATAAGGAGGACAGCGGTGGTTCGGCTCATCCGTTGATCGTCCCATCGTCGAGGGTCGAGGGTCCACCGCTGCCCGAGTGCACGAGATCAACCACTGCGGCGAGCACCGCGGGATCGGTGTCGGGCTGGACACCGTGACCGAGGTTGAAGATGTGACCGGGGTGACCGGCGTTGTCGGCGAGCACCGACCGGGCGCCAGCGAGGGCCACGTCGTGTCCAGCCAGGACGAGCGCTGGATCGAGGTTCCCCTGAATCACCGTCTCGGGGCCGAGACGTCGACGGGCATCGGCGATTCCTGTACGCCAGTCGAGACCGATGACCGACGCGCCACAGGCCGCCATGTCCTCAAGCAGGTGGTCGCAACCGATACCGAAGTGGATGCCAGGCACCCCCGGATGCGTCTCGGCGAGTCGCGAGAAGACCTCGGTCGAGTGCGGCGCCACGAAATTCCGGTAGTCAGCGGGGGAGAGCGCTCCCGCCCAGGAGTCGAAGAGTTGGAACGCCCGCGCCCCATGAGAGATTTGGGTATCGATGAAGGCGACCGCCGACTGAGCGAGACGCTCCATGAGGCGGTGCCAAAGCGCCGGGTCGCCGTGCATCAACGCTTTCGTGTGGCGCCACGTACGGCTTGGCGCTCCCTCGATGAGATAGCTCCCGACGGTGAACGGAGCCCCGGCGAAGGCGAGCAAGGGCACCGCGGGATCGAGTTCCCGGGTGAGAATCCTCACCGTCTCGGCGACGTGCTCGACGAGATCCGGGGTCAACGGCGGCAGGCGGTCGAGATCACTGACTGAACGGAACGGCTGCTCGGCGACGGGCCCCGTACCCGGAGCCACATCGATGCCGAACCCGACCGCGTGGGCGGGCACGACGATGTCGGAGTACAGCACCGCCGCGTCGACCCCGTAGCGGCGCACCGGCTGCAGGGTGATCGCCGCCGCGTCATCTGGCCGCCCGATCGCGTCGAGGATCGAGCCGGGGCCGCGGACATCGCGGTACTCGGGAAGGTGGCGGCCGGCTTGGCGCATGAACCAGACGGGAGTGCGTCGGGGCCGGCGTCCCGTGGCCGCGTCGAGGAAGGGGACACCCAGCGACTCGGAGACGGTGGGCTCAGACATGGGGAAGGTGGACGATACCCCTGCCGGTAGAGTTGACGGACCCCCGAAACGGGTCCGACCACCGAGGGCCCGCTCCGGAACCCCCGAATATGACCGCACGACACCCCGACCTCCCCGAGGAACAGGCGTTCATCGACCACGCCTACGACTGCCTCGAGAACTCTCGCCAAGCCGCTTGGCGCCTGCGAGACCTCAACGAGGCCGACCTCGGCGGCACCTTCCAAGCGCGATTCGAGCGAAACGCCTTCGATGAGGCGCTGGTGAAACGGCTCACCGACCTCGACCTCGGCGATGTCGCCCTCGTATTCGGCCGCATCGACCGGAACGACGAGCAGGAGGGCACCGAGAGTTTCCGCATCGGCCGCCTCGCCGTCGCCGACGACCAGAGCGAGCCGGTGGTGATCGACTGGCGCGCGCCAGTGGCCGAGCCGTTCTACCGGGCGACCGGCCGCGAGCCGATGGGATTGCTCCGCCGCCGGCACTTCGTGGTGGAGGGTCGCACCCTGCTCGGACTCGAGGACGAACTCTTTGGTGAGGGACACCTCGGACTCGGACACGACGATGGCCTCGACGGCGATCTCAGCTCCGAGACCAACGGCGGAGGGCCCACGCTCCGGGGTTACTCGACCCTGATCGCCTCTCTCGAGCGTGGTCGCACCGGCGCCCTTGGCGACATCGTCGCCACCATCCAAGCCGAGCAGGACGAGATCATCCGGTCGCCTCAGGCGGGGGTGCTCGTGGTGCAGGGTGGACCAGGCACCGGGAAAACCGTCGTCGCGCTCCACCGAGCCGCCTATCTGCTCTACACCCATCGGTTCCCCCTCGAGGACCAGGGCGTGCTCGTGATCGGCCCGAACCGCGTCTTCCTCCGCTACATCGAGCGCGTGCTGCCGTCGCTCGGCGAAGCGGGGGTCGAACAGGTCGTGCTCTCCGACCTGGTGCCCGGCATCGGTGTCTCGGCGAGGGATTCCGCCGAGGTCGCCGCCGTGAAGGGTGATGCCCGCATGTCGCGGTTGATCGACCGCGCGGTCGACGACCGTGAGCGAGCGCTGCGCGACGACCTCGTGGTTCCGTTCCGATCGGGCTACCTGCGGGTCAGCGTCGAGGAATCGCGGCGGATCATCCGTCAGGCACGGCGGCGGAACCGCCGGCACAACGCGAGCCGGCGCATCGTCGAGAACGAGATGTGGGAGACCATGGCCGCTGGATGGCGCGCCGGTGACGCGAGCCCGTCGGAGGTGCGAGAGGCGATCCGGCGCCTCCCCGAGGTGCGCGAAGCGCTTGAGCGGATGTGGCCCGTGCTCACCCCCGGGCAACTCCTTCACGATCTGCTCGGCTCGCGAGCGCTGCTCCGCTCCGCCCTCACCGGCGCGGTCGAGGCCGACGAGGTCGAGCGCCTCGTCGATCTGCTTCACCGACCGCGTTCGGCCTCCCCGGCCGAAGTGCCGTGGACTGATGCCGACATCCCGCTGCTCGACGACGCCCGCGAAGTGCTCGGACCGATCCCGCACCGTGGAGAGATCGACCCGGCCGACGAGATCAGGACGTACGGGCACATCGTGGTCGACGAGGTCCAAGACCTGACCCCGATGGCGCTGCGCATGGTGTCGCGTCGCTCGCTCAACGGATCGATGACGGTCGTTGGCGATCTCGCCCAGGCGACCGGCGCCCTCGCCCCGGGCGTCTGGGAAGACGTGCTCGAGCACCTTCCGGATCGCCGGCCGGCTCGAGTCATCGGGCTGTCGGTTGGCTACCGAATTCCGCGCGAGATCATGGCTGTCGCTGATGTGGTGATGGAGGCGGCCGCGCCCGGTCTCCGACGACCTGAGTCAGTGCGCTCCGGAGGGGAGCATCCGAGGCTCGTGCCAGCCGTCGGCGACCTCGGATCCGCCGTTGCCGACGAGGTTGGGGCATCACTCGCCTCCCTTCCGAACGGCTCGATCGCGGTGGTCACCCCCGATTCCCTCGTCGATCGGATCGCTGAGGCCCTCGACTCAGCGGGGCTGGAGCACGGCCGAGCGGGAGTGTCCGGCCTCGATCGCCAAGTCACCGTCGTTCCGGTGTCGGTGGCCAAGGGTCTCGAACTCGACTCGGTGATCGTGGTTGAGCCGTCGCTCATCGTGTCGGAGACCCATCTCGGCCTTCGCGCGCTCTACGTCGGACTCACTCGATCGACCCGCCGGCTCGCGGTGGTCCATTCCGAGCCGATCCCGCCATCGCTCGAGATGGGGTTCTCCTCGCTCGCCGCTCAGGCCGGGTAATCGGCGCTCAGGTCGTCGAGCAGTTTCCAGCCTTTGCTGACATCGGCCGGACGGTTCCGCTCGACACCGCTGCGAACGAGATCGACCGCTTGGGAAAACCCGAAAAGTCGGTCGGGTTGCTCGGCGCGGATGATGTCCTCGATGAGCGACCAGTCGGCCTCGAGGTCGTCGAGCATGGAGGCGGCGCGCTCTCGGTCATCGGCGACGACCTCAGAGATCTCACGGGCATGGAGTGCGAAGAGTTCGAGGGTGGCCACGAAATCGCGTGATCCGCTCTCGTCCGTCGGAGCTGGGTCCGGCGTTTCGGCTGAAGTGTCGGCGCTGTCGGTGTTCTCGTCGGGAACGGAGTCGATCAGGCTCGTGTCGATGTACGTCTCGCCGCAGGCCGCGACCGGTCCGAGCGCGAGCGCGAACACGAGGAGGAGGGGTGAGCGCGACATGCTGGGATCAGCCAGTGACGAGGATGCGCTCGGAGGCGAACGCGCCGACGCCAACGTGGCGCCCCTCGATCTCGATGGTGATCGTGCCGTCGGGAGAGGTAGCCGTCACCGTGCCGCTGTAGCCCGGCTGGATTGAGCTCTCCTCTAAGAACTCGAGCAGACCGGGGGTGAACTCGAGTTCCTCAGGGATCCGCCGAACGGTGAACCGCGTGCCGACCGACGCCTCAGCGAGGGGGCGCACATCGGGAGCCACATAGTCAGAGCCGGGGATCGGGTTGCCGTGCGGGCAGGTCGTCGGCGAACCGAGGAGGCGGTCGAGGGCCTCCTCCACGCTGTCGGACATGATGTGCTCCCATTTACCGGCCTCGTGGTGGGCCTCGGCCCACGACAGACCGAGCGTGTCGGTGAGGAACCGCTCCGCGAGCCGATGACGACGCACCACCCGCTGGGCCAATTCAACTCCGCTTGGTGTGAGCGCGATTCCACCATCGGTGTCGATCAAGCCCTCGGCGGAAAGCCGACGGATCATCTCGCTGACCGCTGGACGGCTCACGTTCAGGCGCTCGGCGATTCGAGCCTGAATGACCTCGACGTCATCCTCATGGAGTTCGAAGATGCACTCGCAGTACTCCTCGAACGCGGGATGGTGCTCACCCGGCGCCGGCATGGTGCGAGCCTAGACCGGGTCGGCTGAGAGGGGTCACCCGAGCAGCGTCGCTCAGAGCGCGTCGGCGCCGACGGGGCTCGACTGGTCGATCGAGCGCAGCCCACCCCAAGCGAGGCCGGCGACCACGGTGGCGATCACGTCCGGATCGAAGTCATCGCCGTGATCGATGAGCCGTCGGCTCACCCCCTCAGCGAGGCCGACGATCCCGTGGGCGACCGTTCGCCGGTGCTCATCGGGCATGTCGACAGCGATCAGCGGGATGATCGCCGTGGCCACCTCGGAGGTGATGCGACGCACCCGGTCGCTGAACGCGTCCTCGTGGCGGGCGGTGCCGCCGAAGAGCAGCCGGAAGCCGTCGTGGTCGTCGGCGACCCATCGGAAGTAGGCGCGGAACCCGGCGACGGTCTGCGAGCGCCCGTCGCTCTCGACTGAGGTGGCCGCGGTGATCGCCGTGTGCATCCGGTGGCCCACCTCGTCGAGGAGCGCGGTGAAGAGCTCCTGCTTGGAATCGAAGTGCTGGTAGAGCACCGGCTTGGTGACCCCGGCCGCCTCGGCCACATCGTTCATCGAGGCCCCATGGAACCCGGATCGGGCGAACACCTCGAGGGCGCAGGCGAGGATCTGCTCGCGGCGCTCGATGGCCGGCAGACGGGTCGAACTCATGAGGTGGCCATGCTACGAGGGAGGGGTCTCAGCCGCCCGCTCGGCGTCCTCGCGGTCGGCGGCCTTCACCGCGTAGCCGAGCACGATCGAGGGGGCGAGCAGCACGAACGACACGAGGAGCGAGGCGATAACGGCACCGGCCAGCGCGGAGGAGAAACCGACCGCGAAGGCGATGACGAAGAGCGCTACCGAGAGCGCGAGCACGAGATAACCGACGCGGTTCGCCAGCAGGGTCCACCGTTCCACCGCGCGCCGGCGGCGCAGGACGGGATCCTCGGGCGTCGGCGGTTCGACTCGTTCGGACATAGGGTTCGATCATGCTACGGACCGAACGGAGACCGGGACCTGTGCGCGACGTGTTGGTGGTCACCGTCGATCGTCCGGAGCGCCGCAACGCCCTCGACCTCACGACCGTTCGCGAACTTCGGGCGGTGGCCGGCGATACGACCGTGGGAGCGGTGGTGCTGACCGGTGCGCCACCGGCGTTCTGCGCAGGCGCCGACCTGACCGGCGTCGACTCCGAGGAGTTCGGCGGCGAGTTGAGCGCCATGCTCGAGGCATGGGACCGCTGGCCGGCGGTTCGTATCGCGGCGATTGATGGCCCCGCCCTGGGGGCTGGAACTCAACTCGCGCTCGTCTGCGATCTGCGGGTCGCGTCGGCGGGCAGCGAGCTCGGGATACCCGCCGCTCGGCTCGGCCTGGCGGTCGATCAGTGGACGGTTGATCGTCTGGTCGATGAGTTCGGTTGGCCGGTCGCGCGGTCGATCCTGCTCACCGCTGAACGGGTGGATGCTGAGACGCTCCATCGGATGGGCGCGATCCACCGACTCGGATCGCTCGACGATGCTGTGGGCTGGGCGGAGGAGATCGTTCGACTCGCCCCGCTGTCGCTCGACGCGCATCGCGCGGCCCTTCTCGAGGCTCGTCGTCGGCCCGCTCGCGACCTCGCGGTCGACGCGATTCGGGCGCTCGCCTGGGCCAGTGAGGACGCGGTCGAGGGGCGCACCGCGTTCGCTGAGCGCCGCCCCGCGCGCTTCACCGGCCGCTGATCACGCCAACGCGCTCAGAGATCTGGCGGGAGCAGCCGGTTGACGTTCTCGTAGACGAAATAGAGCAGGACCAGTCCGGGGATCAGGCCATAGGCGAGACCCACCAGATGGCTCCTGCGCCGACGACTGATCCTCAGCACCATCCAGACGAGGACGGCCAAGGCAGCGCCCCAGGCCGCGACGTGCCAGAGGGCGGCCGGATCATGGAACCAGCCGCGGGCGAAGGCATCGGCGATCGGTGCTGGGGGAGGGGTGGAGTCGGAGATCGATGGCGCCACAGCCGGTGTCGTGCTGGTGGGCGTTGCGCTGGCGAGCGTCGTGCTCGTCGCGATGTTGCTGGTCGGGTTCGCGTTGGCGGGTGCCGTGATCGAGGCGACGGGAACCGGCTCCTCCGAGGCGACCGCGACAGGGTCACCCCACAGCGCGGTCCCGCGGTAATCGGTGGCAAATCCGACCGCGTCTGAGCGTTCAGGATCGAGTTCGGCGTGGACGATGATCCGCTGCGCCGCCGACCATTTCGGATGACAGGAGGTGAGGGTCAGCGTGGCTCGCGAACGATCGACCGTTGAGACCACCTGGTAATCGGAGGGCAGCACGATGTTGATGTCACTCACCACATAGGTGAAGCGTCCTTGATCGGTCGTCACAACGATGTCGTCGCCGACCACCAACTGGTCGACGTCATGAAAGGGCTGGCCGTAGGTCGTGCGGTGGCCGGCGATCGCCGCGTTGCCGAACTGGCCCGGTAACGGGGTGTCGGGGAAGTGACCGGGCCCGAGGCGAAGCTCCTCGACGCCAATTCCCGCCACCACGATGTGGTCGGTTCCGATCGTCGGCATCTCGAGCCGTGCGAGCGGATCGCCGGGCAGGAACGGTTCGACTGGGGTCACGGTGACGCTCGGTCCAACAGCGGCTGTCACCGGTACCTCGGTTGACGTCGTGCTCGTCTCAGCCCCCGTGATGTCCTGAGTGATGCTCGTCGGAGTTGGGGCGCCGGTGGATGTCGGGACAACCGTCTCGTCAACCGTCGCCACCGGGGCAACCTCGTCCACCTCGACCGGCGCGAACCGCTCGTCGAGACGCTCACGGAGATCGGCTTGGGCGCGGGCTGTCTCGATACCGGTTCCCCAGAGCTGGTAGCCGACGAACCCGAGCATGAGGAGACCAACCACCACCAGGGTGCGTCCGAGAAGGCCGACCGCCCAACGCCAGTCGTGAGGTTCCGGCGGGAGATCCCAACGGGCGCGACGAGACGCCCGCCACGACCGCCACAGATCGGCGCCTCGAGATCGGTGACCCCGTCGGACAGCGCGCACGGCGAGTTCTCTCGGAGGCGGCGTCGGACGCCGGTTCGGTTCGAGCCGTCGCTGGGACCGCCGGTTCACGGAATCGAACCTACCGGTGAGCGCCCACCGGTCTGGAGTGCCGGCGGGGCGGGGTCGGCGTAGCGTGACGGGACCATGGACGGATCCGGCGGGACTCCAGCGGGCGACGCGACATCGGGCGCTGCGGCGGTCGAGATGAACGGCGTGATCGCTCTGCTCGGAGGCTTCCCCGCCCTCTCGGGGCTTGACCTCACCGTCGCACACGGTGAGGTGGTGCTCGTGGCGGGGCCCAACGGCGCGGGGAAGACCACCTTGCTCAACGTCTGCGGGGGACTGGTGCCGGTGGCGCGAGGCAGCGCGCATGTGCTCGGCGTCGACCTCACCGGCGACCGCGCTGCCCTCCGGCATCGCGTTGGCCTCCTCGGCCACCGCAACGGCCTGTACGGCGACCTCACCGTCTCGGAGAACCTCACGTTCTGGTCCGATCTCGTCGGGGCGACCCCCGAGGAGACCGCCCGCTCGGTCGAAGCCGCCGGCCTTGCCGGGAGGCTCGCCGACGTCAAGGTGACGGCGCTCTCCGCCGGACAACGGCGCCGTACCGCCCTCGCCGTGCTGCTCATCCGCCGTGCCGAACTCTGGTTGCTCGACGAACCACACGCCGGCCTCGACCCGGACGGCCGAGGCGAGCTCGATGCGCTCATCCGGCTCGCCGCCACGTCCGGTGTGACCGTCATGCTCGCGAGCCACGACCTCGATCGGAGCCGTGACCTCGCTGACCGCGAGATCACTGTGGTCGGCGGCGCCGTGGTGGAGGCGGCATGAGCGCGGGTCGTCTCCGAGCGGCGAGGAGGATCGCCGTCAAGGATCTCCTCGTGGAACGGCGGTCACGGGTGCTCGTGAACCAGGTGCTCCCATTTTCTGGTCTCGTGATGGTCGTGTTCGCCTTCGCCCTCGGGACCGGCGGCGTGCTCGAACGGGCCGCCCCCGGACTCATGTGGCTCGCCGTCCTCTTCTCGACGCTGATCACCGTGCAGCGATCGTTCGCCATCGAGACGGCCGACGGCGCTCTCGAGTCACTCCGCGTCGCCGGTATCGACCCCGTGGCGCTGTTCCTCGGCAAGGCCGCGGCCCTCGCCGTGGAGCTCATTGCGCTGATCACCGTGCTCCTCGGCCTCGCGGTCGTCCTCTACGGCGCGGAACCCCGGGCGGAGGGAGTCGTGCTACTCGTCACAACCGCGATCTCGGCAACGTGCGGACTGGCCGCCCTCGGTACCATCTACGGAGGCCTCGCAGCCGGTGGTCCGGGCCGGGAGACACTGCTCCCCCTGCTCATCCTTCCGGTGGCGGCGCCCGTCCTGATCGGGGCGACGAGAGGTGTTGAGGCAGCGCTCGGAACCGACCGGACGGCGGTGTCGGAGGGGTGGCCCTGGGTAGGGCTGCTCACCGTCTTTGCCGTGGCGGTTGGGGTGAGCGGGGCTCTCGCCTTCGGAACCCTGATCGAGGACTGAGCAGCGAGAGAAACCGATGACCCCCACCACCTCCCCGCAGCCAACCGCTCGTCGCGCCACCGGAACCCGAGCGACCCGAGTGCTCGGCATTGTCACGTTGGTGATGCTCGGCTGGCTGCTCCTCTTCGGGCTCGTCCTCTCGCCCGCCGATATCGACCAGGGCGACGCCGTACGCATCATGTACGTGCACGTCCCGACGGTCTGGCTCGCCTACCTCGCCTTCATCGTGACCGCGGTGTGCTCGGGCCTCTATCTCTTCGGCCGACGTCACTCTCTCGGATTCGACCGCGTCGCCGGGGCGAGCGCCGAGATCGGCGTCGTGTTCATGGCACTCACCCTCATCAGCGGATCGCTCTGGGGTCGCATCACCTGGGGCGTCTACTGGCAGTGGGACGCGCGGCTCACCACGACCGCCCTGCTCTTCGTCACCTACATCGGCTATCTCGCTGTGCGAGGACTCGAAGGCACCAGGGAGCGTCGCGCGCGCCGGAGCGCGGTGATCGGCCTGCTCGCCGTCGTCGAGATCCCCCTCGTGCACTGGAGTGTCCGTCTCTGGAGGAGCCTCCATCAGGAGGCGACCATCCTCGACACCGACCTCGATGTCGATATCGATGGTCTCATGCTGTTCACGCTTTTCAGCGGTGTGGTCGCGTTCACCCTGCTGTTCGTTTGGCTGCTGCTCCACCGCACCCGCACCATCGCCCTCGATGACCTCCTCGCCAGCCGCGGCCTCGACCGAGCGATCGCCGAGCGCCGCTCCGAGGTGACCTCGAGCGGATCCATCGGAGGCGGATCGTGACCGCTGTGCTCGCCATGCGCGACGCCGGCTTCATTCTCGGCGCCTACGCCGCCACGGTCGTGGTGATCGGCTCGTTCGCCCTCTGGGTGCTGCGCGCCGGCCGACGCTCAGGTCGGCTCGTCGACGATGAGGAGAAGTACTGGACGTGACTTCGCCCGACCTGTCCCCCCGGCCGGTCGAACCCGTCGTTGGACGCCGCCGTCGGCGGGTGTTGCCCTCTCTCGTGCTCGTCGCCGCGATCCTCGCCGGTGGGGTCGTCGTGACCCGTTTCCTCACCTCGGCCGTCGACTACTACTGCAACGTCGATGAGGTCGGGCTTCGTGAGGGATGCGACCGCGATCGACGCCTCCGCCTGCAAGGAACCGTCACCGAGGGATCGGTCGAGACCGACGGGCTCACCACCAGCTTCGACATCGAGTTCGACGACGTCACCATCGGCGTCGATTACGACGGCGAACCCGGCGGGATCTTCAAAGAGTGCATCCCGGTCGTGGTCCACGGCTATTTCGACTCCTCGAACGATCGCTTCATGGGCGACCGCGTCGAGGTGAAGCACTCCGACGAGTACGTCAGCGTGAACGACGCGCGCCTCACCGAGGCACGGGAGTCGGCGTGCCAGCCCTCAGCCTGAACCTCGCCCTCGGGAACGCCGGGCTCCTCATCACCCTCGTGGCCGCCTCGGTCGGGGCCGCAGCCGGGGCCGTGGCGCTCATCGGAGGCAACCGTCGCGCGGTTGCTCAGACCTACCTCTTCGCCTGGCCGGTGCTCATCGGCACCGTGCTGTCGGTGGTGATGATGCAGAGAGCGCTCGCCCAGCGCGACTACTCGATCGAGTTCGTCCAACAGGTCGGATCATCGACGACACCGACGCTCTACAACGTCGCCGCGATGTGGAGCGCCCTTGAGGGATCGATCCTGCTGTGGGTGCTCGTGCTCGCGGCCTTCACGGCGGCGGTTGCCCTGCGCTTCCGGGCGCGCCGCGACGACCCGCTCGTGGCCTGGGCGCTCGTCGTGATGTACGCGGTCACCACGTTCTTCGCGCTGATCTCCTTCGGTCCGGCCTCACCGTTCCGGGAAGGTCCCGGGGTGCCGATCGGCTTCGACGGCCCTGGGCCGAACCCCCTCCTTCAGAACCACATCCTCGTGCTCTTCCACCCGCCGATCCTGTACCTCGGCTATGTCGGCTTCACCGTGCCGTTCGCCTTCGCGATCGCGGCGCTGGTCACCGGCCGAGTTGGCGAAGGCTGGTTGCTCGAGACCCGGAGATGGGCACTGTTCTCATGGGGCTTCCTCACCATTGGCATCCTCCTCGGCGGCTGGTGGAGCTACGAGGTGCTCGGATGGAGCGGCGTGTGGGCTTGGGACCCGGTCGAGAACGCGAGCCTGCTTCCCTGGCTCACCGGCACCGCGTACATCCATTCGGTCCTCGTTCAGCAGCGACGCGGAATGCTGCGCGTCTGGAACCTCTCGCTGCTCGTTGCCACCTTCTCGCTGACGATCCTCGGCACCTTCTTAACCCGCTCAGGCATCATCAACAGCGTCCACGCCTTCGCCGCCGGCGAAGTCGACGGTTACCTGCTCGGGTTCTTCGCCCTCGTCGTCGCCGTGTCGATCGGGCTGATCGGCTGGAGAGGCGATCGCCTGCGCGCCCCCGGCACGATCGACTCACCGATCTCCCGTGAAGGCGCCTTCCTCGCCAACAACGTCGTGTTCGCGCTCTTCGCGTTCATCGTGCTCCTCGGCACCGTCTTCCCGCTGATCATCGAGGTCGTCCAAGGGCGTCAGACCGTCGTCGGGGCGCCGTACTTCGACCGATTGTCGATGCCGATCGGGTTGACCCTGCTCTTCTTGATGGCGGTCGCCCCGGTGCTGCCGTGGCGCACCGCGTCCACCGAACTGCTGTCAACCAGACTGCTCTGGCCCGCGCGGATCGGTGTGGCGACCCTCGTCGTCGCCGTGTTGACCGGAGCGGACGGCTGGGCACCGCTCCTCGCCTTCGGCCTCGGCGGTTTCGCCGCTGGCGCCGCGCTCCGTCAGATCGCCCTCGCCACCCGCCGGCACGGATGGCGCGGTCTCGTCGGACGGGCGAACGGCGGCATGGTGGTCCACCTCGGTGTCATCCTTCTCGCCGTCGCGCTCGCCGCTTCGAACTCGCACACCCACTCGGCGACCATCGAACTCGAACCTGGCCGCGAGGTCGCCTGGGGAGGGCACACCTTCGAACTCGTCGAGGTTGTGAACGAGCGCGATGAGCGCACCGACACGGCAAGGGCCAACGTCTTGCTCGACCGCACCAAGGTCTACGGGCCCGCTGTGACGACCTACCTCCAAATGGGTATGACCATCGGCACCCCGAGTGTGCGAACCGGCCTCGCCAAAGACGTCTACCTCACCATCGACGGCACGAACCCGCCGTCGCCGGACGCGTCGACCGTCGTCCTGCGGGTGTTCGTGAAGCCGATGATCCTCTGGTTGTGGATCGGCGGGGCATTGATGGCGATCGGCACGATCATGAGCGCGATCCCCGCTCGGCTCCATCGTCGACCGACCGATCCGACCTCGGTGGTGTTGGGAGCGACCGACCGGTGACCGCCCGTCCGGCTCGTCTCGCCGCTCTCGTCACCGCGTTCGTGGTGCTCGGACTGCTCGTTGTGCTCGTGCGCGCCGCACCCGACAGTGGGCCGACAGCGTCGACGACGCTCCTCGACCAGCCCGCCCCCGCCGTGGTTGGAACCACCGCTGATGGGTCGACCTTCGAACTGGCCCGCCGGCGGGGATCATGGGTGGTGCTTAACTTCTTCACCTCGACGTGCATCCCGTGCCAACGCGAGCACCCCGAACTGGTCGCTTTCGCTGAGGACCAGGAGCGACTCGGGGCACTCGGCGCCGAACTGCACACCATCGTGCAGCACGACGACCGCGAGGCCGTCGAACGGTTCTTCGCCGAGAACGGAGGAGACTGGCCGATCGTGTTCGACGACGCGTTCAAGTTCCAGAACTCCTTTGGGGTGGCTCAGGTGCCCGAGACCTGGATCATCGACCCCTCGGGGATCGTTCGGGCCCGCGCGATCGGTGAGGTCACCGCCGAGTTCCTCTCGACCACGATCCAGCGCCTAAGGCAGGGCGTATGAGCCGGCGGCTCTCCTGGTTACTCGTCCTCTTCGTTGGAGTCGGCGCCCTTGCCGTCGGCGCCACTCGGGACCGCGGGCCGCTCGATCCGGGCGACCGGATCGACGCCATCAGTCGACGTATCGCTTGCCCCGTCTGCGACGGCGAGAGCGTCTACGAGTCGCGGAACCCGGCTTCGGAGGCCATCCGCTCCGCGATCCGAGAAGGAGTTCGCGCCGGCGCGCTCGACGACGACACCGTGATCGCCGGCGTGGCCGAGGCGTACGGGGCCCAAGTGCTCCTCGTGCCGAGAGCCACGGGTCTCGACGCGTTGGCATGGGCGTTGCCAGTCACCGCGGCCGTGGTCGCGATCGCCGCGCTTGGGGCGACCTTCCGGCGCTGGAGGGCTGAGTCGGCGGCGATCGGTGAGGCGACCGAGGAGGACCGTCGCATCGTCGAACGGCTCCGCGCCTCGGCCGACGACGCGGCGGAGGAGCCGTGACGACCGACGAACAGGCCCTTCGCGACGAACTCGAGTTCCTGCTCGCCTCGATCGATGACCTCGAACGCGAGCATGAGGCCGGCGACGTCGACGAGGAGGACCACCGGCGACTTCTCGACGGCTACACCGCCCGAGCCGCCCGCATCGCCCGCCTCCTCGAGGATCCCGCGCCGCCGTCGACGTCAGAATCGACTGGTCGGCGCCGGCGGCCGGTCGTCGCGATCGCCGTGGTCGCGGTCGCCGTCCTCGCCTCGTGGTTCGTCGCCTCCTCCTCCGGCCAGCGGTTGCCCGGGGAGCAGATCACCGGCCTCGACCCGCGCGACGAGGTGACCCGACTGCTTGTGGCCGCCCGGCAGACCGGTATGGGTGACCTCGACGCGGCGGTCGACGCCTACGACCGAGTGCTCGCCATCGAGCCCGGCCAGCCCGAAGCGCTCACCTATCGAGGTTGGACGCGGGCACTGCTCGCCCGCGGTGCCGAGGACGCGGACCGCGCCGAGGAACTCCTGCGCTCGGGGGTCGACGATCTCGTTGCCGCCATCGAGTCCGATCCCACGTATCCGGACCCCTTCTGCTTTCTCGGGATCATCCAGTTCCGATTCGTTGGTGACGCAACAACCGCCCGGCCGCTCATCGACGGATGTCTCGCAGCCGATCCGCCAGGAGAGGTTCGCGGTCTGGTGGAAGGTCTCGCCGCCGAGCTCGCCGAGTTGCCGGACTGATCGCTCAGCCCTTGCCGGGCGGTGGCCAGCACTTGGCCTTCGACAGCCGTCCACTCTTCGAACGCTTCAGCCCCCACACCGAGGCCTTACGCCAGTCGGGTGTCGACAGCACCTCCAGGCCACGCCGCTCGAGGGCGACGATCGTGGCCGGGATGATGTCGCCGTGGCTGCACAACACGGTGTGGTCCGGAACCTCACCCAGCAGCTCGAGCACCGGCTCGAACGGCTCGTCCTCGGTGAGGCGCGACTCAACGGTGACGGGGATCCCGCACAGTTCGGCGAGCGGCTCCAAGGTTTGAACGCAGCGCAGATAGGGGCTTGAGAGCAGCAGGGGCGGATCGTAAGGGTGCAGTCGCGCGGCGAGCGCTGACGCCTGGTCTTGTCCCTTTCCGCTCAGGGGGCGATCGCGGTCGTCACCGTCCCAGATGCGCCGCTCGCCGGCCTTGGCGTGTCGAACCAGGTAGATCGCCATTGCTCAGGACACCCCGCCGGTCGCGGTCCGCTCGCCGGTCAGCGCGGTATGGCGCTCGGTGATCGCTCGCACCATCACGATCCACGCGACGGCACCGAGCAGGCCGAGCACTCCTGCACCCCAGATCGCCGACTGTTGGTCGACCACGAGTTCAGCCACCGAGTCGGTCCCAGCGCCGACCCCTCCCATTCCGCCGAAGCCTTGGGCGGCGACGACGGCGAGCGGGGCGATTCCATAGAGGACGAACCAGATGCCGACCACCGGCGGGACACGGCTCGATCGCCAGTCCGCACCCGGTTCGGAGGCCTTCCACATCTGTCGCAACACGAGGAACGGGATCACGTAGAGGATGAGCGGCGGAACGAACCAGCCAGCCACCGCCCAGGCCGGCCCCCAGAAGGAATCGCGGCCGAGGTCTCGGTGATTCGAGGTCACCCGAAACATCCACAGCACGGAGAGCACGCCAGCGGCCACCTGGGAGAGGGTCTGGAGTAGTTGGACCGTGAGGGCGCCGCCGTAGGCGCCGATGAACTCATCCTCGGTGGTGACACCGTCGAGATAGGCCCGCGCATCGTCGACGGCGAACGCGTTCATCACCGCGTAGGCGAGGCCGAACAGGGCGGTGATGGCGACGAGGACGGTGGACGCTGTCGCGATCCCGCCGATGCGCCGGGTCGGTACCGTCCCGGGAGGCGGAAGCAGATCCGGAGGGGGCGGGGGAGGCGGGCGGTCGCCGGGCCGTTCGGGTCCGTCGGTCACGCGACGAACCTAGTCGGGGGTCGACCGGATCGGAACCGTCGGCCTCAGCCCCAGCCGAGGTCGTGCAGCCGGTCGTCGTCGATGCCCGCGGCGTGGGCGAGTTCGTGGATGACGGTGATGCGGACCTCTCGGGTCAGCTCGTCGAGGTCGTCACAGGCGTCGCAGAGCGCCAGCCGGAAGATCGATACCACGTCGGGCCCTTCGGCTCCGGAGCGCTCGGTGTGGGGAACCCCCTCGTAGAGACCGAGGAGGTCGGGCTCGTCGGGGTCGCGGTCGACCACGCGGATGACGACGTTGTCGAGTACCGGCGCCAACTCGGCGGGAAGCGAGGCGAGCGCCTCATCGACGAGACGCTCGAACCGGTAGCGGGGGAGCGGGTCCAACCGGTCAGATGACCCGGAGCTCGGGGTTGAAGACCTTCTTCGGGCGGAGATCCTCGGCGACGGCGCGGGCGATCTCGGCAAAGGTGAGGGCGGCCTCGGAATCAGGATCGATAGCGGTGATCGGACGTCCGTCGTCGCCGCCCTCGCGGAGCGCTGGCACCAAGGGGAGCCGGCCGAGCAACGGCACGTCGAGCTCGGCAGCGAGTTCGGCGCCGCCTCCAGAGCCGAAGATCTCGTAGCGCTTGCCGTCGTCACCGGTGAACCAAGACATGTTCTCGATGACGCCCCGCACCGGGAGGTTGACCTTCTCGGCCATCGCCGCGGAAAGACGAGCGACCTTCTGCGCCGCGGGCTGAGGTGTGGTCACCACGAACACCTCGCCTCGCGGGAGGTACTGGCTCAAGCTGAGGGCGATATCGCCGGTTCCGGGCGGCATGTCGATGAGGAGGAAGTCGGGCTCATCCCAGTACACGTCGGTCAGGAACTGCTCGAGGGCCTTGTGAAGCATCGGCCCACGCCACACGACCGCCTCGCCCTCGGGGACGAAGTAGCCGATCGAGATGCATCGCACTCCCCACTGCTCGGGCGGGATGAGCATCTCGTCGATCACGACCGGCTTGCGGTCGGTGCCGAGCATCCGCGGGATCGAGTAGCCGTAGATGTCGGCGTCGACCACGCCGACCGAATGACCTCGCGCGGCCAGAGCGACCGCGAGGTTGGTGGTCACGCTGGACTTGCCGACGCCGCCCTTGCCGGAGGAGATCAGCAGCGGCCGGGTCTTGGAGCCGGGTTGAGAAAACGGGATCGCGCGTCCCTCGGCGTGGCCGTGCGCATGGCCCGACCCGGCCGTCGCCCCGGGCGAGCCGTGCAGCATCTCTCGGAGCGCGGCGCGCTCCTCGTCGGTCATGACGGTGAACTCGAGGTCGACCGATGACACACCGTCGAGGGCGGTGACAGCAGTGGAGACGCGATTCTGGATCTCGTTGCGCAGTGGACATCCCGCGACCGTCAGGGCGACGAGGATGTGGGCCACACCGTCACCTGACATCTCCGCCCGACGAAGCATGCCGAGATCGACGATGGAGCGGTGGAGTTCCGGGTCCTCCACAGGGCGCAGGGCTTCGACGAGTTGATCGCTGGTGGGGGCCATGGCTTCCATTCTGGCGAACGCCCTCAGGGTTTGCACTACGACGGTAGGAGAAAAGCCGCCTACACTCAGCCCATGTCCGCCTCCGCGTCGTTCACCGCCACGGTGTCCGCGATCACCGACGCTTTCGGCGACCCCACCCGTCGGCGCGTCTATCTCCTCGTGCGCGAATCTGGCGATGAGGGCCTCACCACCGCCTCGGTCGCCGAGCAGGTTGGCGTTCATCCGAACGTCGCCCGACACCATCTCGAGAAGCTCTCGGCGGGCGGGTACCTCGAGGTCAGCACCGCGAGGATCGACGGCGGAGGGGCCGGCCGGCCGTCGAAGCGGTATCGAGCCGTCGCCGACCGCCTCACCGAGTTCCCCGTGCGCAGCGACGACCTCGTGCTGTCGCTCTTAGGACGCGCTCTCGACCGCCTGCCCGCTGATGAGGCCGAGCGCCTCGCCGAGGAGGTTGGCACCGAGTACGGGCGCGCCATGGCAGTCGGGTTGAACGGCGAGGCCCTCGAACAGGGGCACCGGTCGCTTCGCGCCGCGATCCAAGCGGTCGCCGACGCCTTGACGGCCCACGGATTCGCGGCCCACGCCGAGAACCGCAACGACGGTCTCCGGATCATCAACACCCACTGCCCATTCGGTGATGTCGCGACCGAGCATCCGGTCATCTGCGCGGTGGATCGCGGCATGGTGCGTGGAATGCTCGGCGCCCTCTACGACGCTGAGAGCGTCGACGTTGTCACCGAGGCGAGCGTCGCTCGCGGCGACACCTTCTGCTCGACCTCGGTCTGAGTCGGTGGCTTCGCGCCCGCCCTCGGACACAATGGTCGGCTGATGTCCGAGCCAATCTCCCGAAGTATCGACCCGTTGCAGCGGGTGGCCGAACTGCTCGCGCCGGTGTTCGCCTCGATCGCTGGGGAGTCGGCCGACCCGGTGGTGCGTCCCTCCGACCGCGCCGACGCCCAGGTCAACGGCGCACTGCCGCTCGCCAAGGCGCTCGGGCGCAACCCCCGCGAGGTGGCCGAGGAGATCATCGCGAGCGGAGCCCTCGACGGGGTCTGCTCCTCGGTAGAGGTCGCCGGACCGGGGTTCGTGAACCTCGTGTTTTCCGACGACTTCCTGTCCGGCCTCGCCGCTGACGCGGCGCGCCACGAACGGCTCGGTCTCGCGACCTCGGATCCGCGAACCGTCGTCATCGACTACTCCGCGCCGAACGTGGCCAAGGAGATGCACGTCGGCCACCTCCGATCGACCGTCATCGGCGACGCCCTCGCTCGCCTTCACCTCTTCGCTGGCGACAAGGTGATTCGCGAGAACCACATCGGTGACTGGGGTCGACCGTTCGGCATGCTCATCGAGCACCTTCTCGATCTCGGCGAGGATGTCGCCGCCGCCGGTCTCGGCCAAGGCGACCTCGACGGCTTCTACAAGCAGGCCAACGTGAAGTTCTCCGAGTCGGAGGAGTTCCAAGAACGATCCCGTGAGCGCGTCGTCGCGCTGCAGGGAGGCGATCCGGACACGGCGGCCCTCTGGCGCCGCCTGGTCGCCATGTCCACCGAGTACTTCAACACCGTCTACTCCAAGCTCGGGGTGCTGCTCAACGACGATGACTTGGCTGGGGAGAGCATGTACCAGCCCGGCATGCAGGCGACGATCGACCGGCTTGGCGCCGCCGGACTCCTTGAGGAGAGCGACGGGGCGAGCGTGGTGTTCCCGCCCGGTTTCACCAACCGCGACGGCGAGCCGTTGCCCCTCATCATCCGCGCCCGAACCGGCGGGTTCAACTACGCCACGAGCGATCTCACCTGCGTCATCGATCGCGTCGAGCGACTGGGCGCTGACCTCATGTTGTATGTGGTGGGCGCCCCCCAACAACAACATCTCGACATGGTGTTCGCCGTCGCTCGGATGGCCGGATGGCTTCCTGAGGGCGTCGACGCCGTCCACGTCGCCTTCGGCAACGTGCTCGGCGAGGACCGCAAGATGCTCCGGAGTCGCTCGGGAGACTCGGTGAAGCTCGTCGACCTGCTCGACGAGGCCATCGAACGGGCGGGGGCGCTCGTCGCTGAGAAGAACCCCGACCTCGACGATGACGAACGGGCGGCTGTGGCCCGCGCGGTCGGGATCGGCGCGGTCAAGTACGCCGACCTGTCCACGGATCGGGTGCGCGACTACGTCTTCGATTGGGACCGGATGCTCTCCTTCGACGGCAACACCGCCCCCTACCTTCAATACGCACACGCGCGCATCCGGTCGATCTTCCGTCGAGCGGGCGTGGATCCGAGCTCGGTCGACCCATCGGCAATCTCGTTGGTCGAACCGGCCGAGCGGGAACTCGCGCTGCGGATCCTCGCGACCCCGTCGGTGATCGCCGAGGCCACCTCCTCACAGTCACCCCACCGGCTCTGCACCCACCTGTTCGACCTCGCCCAAGCGTTCACAGGCTTCTACGAGCACTGCCCCGTGTTGAAGGTCGACGAGCCCGTCCGTGGATCGCGGCTCGCCCTGTGCGATCTGACTGCCCGAACGCTGTCGACCGGCCTCGACCTCCTCGGCATCGAGGCCCCGGAGCGGATGTGAGCGCCGTCGCCCGTCGGCTCCTACCCGAATCGGCGGCTCTCGCCGACGATGGTTGGCTCACCATCGGCGGTTGCCATCTCGGGGCGCTCGTGGAGGAGTTCGGAACGCCGCTCTTCGTCTACGACGAGGATCATCTGCGCGGTCGTTGCCGCGAGGCCGTCGCCGCTTTCGGCGCGGGACGCGTCATCTACGCCACCAAGGCGTTCCTCTGCCGGGCCATGGCCCGCCTCGCCTACGAGGAGGGCTTGCTGCTCGACGTGTCGACCGGCGGCGAGCTGCACGTCGCTCTCGCGGCTGGGGTGCCCGCCTCGGCCTGCGTGCTTCATGGCAACAACAAGAGCGAGGAGGAACTCCGTTTCGCGATCGAGGCGGGGATCGGGCGCATCATCGTCGACTCCTTCGACGAGCTCGATCGACTCGAGCACCTTCACCAAGCCGGTCTCGGTCCGGTGCCCGATGTGCTCATCCGCGTCACCCCAGGGGTGCACGCGCACACCCACGAGTTCATCTCGACCGGTCAAGACGACTCGAAGTTCGGTTTCAACCTCGGCAACGGCGACGCCGCCCGCGCCGTCGCCCGGGCAGCGGCCTCCGAAGCGGTCAACCTGGTCGGTACCCACTGCCATATCGGCTCCAACGTGTTCCGCGCCGACAGTTTCGCCCGTGCTGCTGAGGTGATGGCCGCCTTCGCCGCCGAGGTCGACCTGCCGCAACTGGTGCTCGGTGGAGGGCTCGGTGTCGCATACACCTCCGACGAGGAGGCTCCCTCTATCTCGACGTGGGCGTCGGTGCTGCTCGACGCCTGCCGGGCGCTTGGGGTGCGGGCCGATGTCTACGTCGAGCCTGGACGATCGATCGTCGCCGATGCCGCGGTGACCGCCTACACCGTTGGCACCATCAAGGACATCCCGGGGGTGCGCACCTATGTGGCCGTCGACGGCGGCATGAGCGACAATCCGAGGCCGGTGCTGTACGGCTCGGGCTACGAGGCGCTGCTCGCCCGGGCGCCGTTCGCCGAGCGGACCCGCCGGGTGCGCGTTGTTGGCAAGCACTGCGAGAGTGGTGACGTGCTGCTCAACGAGGCTGATGTGCCCGCTGATCTGGCGGTCGGCGATGTGCTGGTCACGCCGGTGACCGGCGCCTACGGCCAGTCGATGGGATCCAACTACAACCGCATCCGCCGGCCGGCTGTCGTGTTCACCTCGGGTGGGTCAGCGCGGCTTGTGGTGCGTCGGGAGACCTTCGACGATCTCCTCGCCACCGACGTCGGCTGAAGGTCAGCGCCGCCCACGCGAGGCCAGATAGTCGCGGCTGGCCTGCCGGGACTCGGGATCGGCCAGCGCCGCGAGGAGCGTGTCAGCGTCATTCGCGTTGCGACCCGTGCCGGCGATCTCCTCCATCACGGCGTTCACCTGAGATTTCGTCGCCCGAATGGCGAACATCGGCTTGGCGGCCAACTCGACGGCCCAGGTTGCGACCTCCGTGTCGAACGCCGCATCGTCGATCACCCGGTTGACCATCCCGATCGCGGCGGCCTCCTCGGCTCCGAAGGGGCGACACGACAACACGAGCTCTTTCGTTCTCGCCGGCCCGATCTCGCGCACCAACCGCGGTATCCCACCCCAGGCGAGGGGGATACCGAGGTCGACCTCGGGAATCGCGAACCGCGTCCCCGCCGCCGCAACCCGAAGGTCGCAGGCAGCCACCAGCACGAGGCCTCCACCAACGCAGTGGCCGCGAACCGCGGCGATCGTCAGCGCGTCCACATTGGTGAGCGCCTCAGCGGCTCGACGACCGAGGTCGGCGGTCGCCCGACGATCGGTCGATGACGAGTCGAGTCCACGGAAGTCGTCAAGGTCGAAACCAGCGGAGAAATTCGGCCCGTCGCCCGTGACCACGAGGACCTTCACGTCCTCACGGGAACTCACCCAGGCGCAGGCCTCGATCAACTCGGCGAGGAGCACCGTCGAGAGGGCGTTCAGGCGATCCGGTCGATTGAGGAGGAGCCGCGCCACCGGCTCCCCGGCGTCGTGCTCGATTCGAAGGGTGGAGAGCGTCGGTGTGGAGTGATCGGACATCGCTCCATCTCACCACCGACGGCGCCGCTGGAACGAGGCGCGGATGCCCGAACCCGAGGCCGTGGATAGCCTCGGCCCGGTGAGTGAACACCAGCGCGAGATCCGGGTCGGCCTGCTCGGCTGCGGCAATGTCGGCGGGGCGCTCGTGCCGCTTGTCGCCGAGCGCGCCGACGAGATCGCCCGCCGCACCGGAGTGCGGCTCTCCATCACCCGAGTTGCCGTGCGCAACACCGCTCGCGACCGGGGAATCGACTTCGGCGACGGGGTGCTCACCCACGACGCCATGGCGGTGGTGACCGATCCCGAGATCGACGTCGTGATCGAGGTGATCGGCGGCATCGAGCCGGCCCGTGAACTCATCGCCACCGCGCTCCGCTCCGGCAAACCGGTGATCACCGGCAACAAGGAACTCCTCGCCAACGTCGGCGTCGAGCTGTTCGGCCTCGCCGATGACAACGGCGTGGACCTCCTGTTCGAGGCGGCGGTCGCCGGAGGTATCCCGCTCATCCGTCCGCTCCGCGAGAGCCTCCGAGGAGAGCCCGTCTCGAGAGTGATGGGCATTCTGAACGGGACCACCAACTTCATCCTCTCGAAGATGTCGAACGAGGGTGCTGACTACGCCGACGCGCTTAGCGAGGCCCAGCGGCTCGGCTACGCCGAGCGCGACCCAACGGCCGATGTCGAGGGCTACGACGCGGGGGCGAAGGCGGCCATCATCGCCACGGTCGCCTTCGGCGCCAAGGTCGTCGCTGGCGACGTCTACCACGAGGGAATCAGCGGCATCACCGCGAGCGATATCGCGATCGCGGCCCGGCTCGGCTACGCCGTCAAGCTCCTCGGCATCGCCGAGCAGGACCGCTCGACCGGCGCCATCGCCGTCCGGGTTCACCCGACGATGGTTCCGCTCGATCACCCGCTCGCCTCGGTGCGCGACTCCTACAACGCGGTGTTCGTCGAAGGTGACGCCGTCGGCTCGCTGATGTTCTTTGGCCGCGGAGCCGGTGGCGCCCCGACGGCGAGCGCGGTCCTCGGTGATCTCGTCGACGCGGCGGTCAACCTGGTGAACGGCACCCACGGCTCCCTCGGCTCGTTCGAGCGGGCGAAGGCCCTCCCCATCGACGAGACGAGTTCGGAGTACCTGCTCGCCCTCGATGTGGCTGACCGTCCCGGCGTGCTTCACCAGGTCACCGGCGTGTTCGCCCGCCACGGCGTCAGCATCCGGGCCGCCGAGCAAGAGGGTCATGGGCCTGAAGCCCGCCTCGTGTTCATCACCCACTCGGCCCGGGAGGCCGATGTGCAAGCGACCGTCTCCGAGCTCCGCGACCTCGATGTCGTTGGCCGCGTCGGTGGTCTGCTCCGCGTGATCGGGGAGTAGTGAGGTACGTCTCGACCCGGGGCGCTGCCCCCGAGCTCGGCTTCGGGGATGTGCTCCTCGCCGGTCTGGCCGACGATGGGGGTCTCTATGTGCCGGTCGAGTGGCCGGCGATCGACACCGGCCCGTCCGACGAGTACGCCGATGTCGCCGCCTCAGTGCTCGCGCCCTATGTCGCCCCGGACCTCACCGAGGCCGAACTCGTGCAGCTGTGCCGCGACTCCTACGCCGGCTTTCGGCATCCCGAGGTCGCCCCGCTTGTCGAGATCGGCGACGACCAATGGCTCCTCGAGCTCTTCCACGGCCCGACGCTCGCCTTCAAGGACATGGCCCTCCAGCTGGTGGGCCGCATGTTCGATCGGCTGCTCGAGCGTCGCGACGAGCGCATCACCATCGTCGGGGCCACGAGCGGAGACACCGGCTCGGCCGCTATCGAGGGCGTTCGCGGCTGCGAACGGGTGCAGATCGTCATCCTCTACCCCGAGGGCCGTACCAGCGAGGTGCAGCGGCGGCAGATGACCACGGTCGACGCGCCGAATGTGCACACCCTGGCCGTCGATGGCACCTTCGACGATTGCCAGGACCTCGTCAAGGCGATGTTCGCGGACCGTCGCTTCCGGGAATCACAGCGACTCTCGGCGGTGAACTCGATCAACTGGGCGAGGATCATCGCCCAGACCGCCTACCACGCCAGCGCGGCGAGCCGTATGGGTCGCCCGATCGACATCTGCGTCCCGACTGGCAACTTCGGCAATGTGCTCGCCGGTTGGATCGCCCGGCACACCGGCGCCGAGATCGATCGGCTGTTGGTGGCCACCAACTCCAACGACATCCTCACCCGCTTCATCCGCTCGCGCGACATGACGACCGCAGGGGTCGTGCCGACGCTCAGCCCGAGCATGGACATTCAGGTCTCATCGAACTTCGAGCGGCTCCTCTTCGAGATGAACGACCGCGACGGGGAGCGCACCGCAGCCGACCTCGCTCAGTTCCGCTCGGACGGACATCTCGACACCTCCCCAGAGGCCTTCGATCGATGGATCCGCCCGGTCTTCGATTCGAGCAGCGTCGACGACGCCGAGACCCTCGCCGAGATTGCTCGGGTGCATCGCGAGACCGGGACGCTCATCGACCCGCACACCGCCACGGGCACCGTTGTCGCACGCCGACTCGCCGGGAATCGACCCGTCGTGACGCTCGCGACGGCGCATCCGGCCAAGTTCCCCGACGCTGTTCGACAGGCGACGGGCGTGCATCCCGAACTGCCCGACGAGCTCGCTGACCTTTTCGACCGGCCGGAACGGATCACCCCGGTCGCGAACGATCTCGCGGCCGTTGAGGCGCTGGTCGCCGAGCGCTGCCCGATCTGACGGGTGATTGTCTCCTCCGCGCACCGGTGATACGGTTCAGGCGTCGGGATGTCTCCCGGCAGACCCGCCCCAAGTTCCGTTAGGTCCCGGCAGTCGCCGCGTCCCCGGATCGGGCAACTCCTCTCCGGTGAGTTCTTCACGTCGGTGGTCCGCGATCGCGACCCGCCGGCTGTCCACCGCCGGTTGGCGAGTATCCAGACGTTCCGAACAAGGAACAAGGAAGGTGACCCGTGACCGCACAGGCACTCGAACAATCCGCTCTCGAGACCAAAGACAAAGAACAGCTCTTGGCGATCGCCAAAGCGCTCGGTCTGAAGGCCTCCGCTCGGCTCAAGAAGTCGGAGATCATCGATCAGATCCTCGACACGACCTCGGGTTCGTCGAACGCCCCGGCCGCTGCTCCGGCTCCGGCTCCGGCGCCCGCTCCGGCCCCCGCGCCCGCCCCAGAGGCCGCCTCCGACGACCTTGAGCCTCCAGCTGCCTGGGAGGTCGAGCTCGCTGATGACGGCGATCCCGCCGCGGCCGGGCTCCGCGCCCGCGAGGTCGACGGGGATCGACCGTCGGGCGACCACCGCGGTCAGCGCTCGTCGGGACAGGGCCGCGATCAGTCGCGCGGCCAGCAGAACCGCGACGGTCAGAATCGAGATGGCCAGCAGAACCGTGACAGCCAGCGCGACGACAGCGAGAGCCGGAACAAGCGTCGTCGCCGCCGACGCAAGGGCGGCACCGGTCAGCGAGGGTTCGAAGGCCCCCAGGGTGAGGACCGTGAGCTTTTCGACGACGACGATGACGCGCAGCCCACCAGTAACGAGCCGGTGAAGGTCGACGGCTACGTCGACATGCGCGACGAGGGCTACGGGTTCATCCGGGTCAACAACTACCTCGCCTCCAAACAGGACGCCTACGTGCCGGTGCGCCTCTCCCGGCAGTTCGGCCTCCGAAAGGGCGACCGCGTCACCGGGCTGATGCGGCCCGCCGGACGCAACGAGAAGAACCCGGCGCTCCTCGAGATCCACACCATCAACGACCGCAAGCCCGAGGAAGCGAAGAAGCGGCTGAAGTTCGAGGACATGACCGCCCTCTTCCCCGACGAGAAACTGCGGATGGAGAATCCTGACGATCCGACCGACATGACCTCTCGGATCATCGACCTGATCTGCCCCATCGGTAAGGGACAGCGCGGTCTCATCGTCTCACCCCCCAAGGCCGGCAAGACGACGATTATGAAGACGATCGCGACCTCGATCGAGCGGAACAACCCCGAGGTCCGGCTCATCGTCCTGCTGATCGACGAGCGGCCCGAAGAGGTCACCGACATGCAGCGGCATGTCCGCGGCGAGGTGATCGCGTCGACCTTCGACAAACCGAGCGACCAGCACACCCAAGTGGCTGAGATGGCCATCGAGAAGGCGAAGCGAATGGTCGAGTACGGCGAGGATGTTGTGGTCATCCTCGACGGCATCACCCGCCTGAGCCGCGCCTACAACCTCGCCGCCCCGGCGAGTGGCCGGATCCTCTCCGGTGGTATCGACGCCGGAGCGCTCTACCCGCCCAAGCGATTCTTCGGTGCCGCGCGCAACATCGAGGAGGGTGGCTCGCTCACCATCCTCGCCACCGCTTTGGTCGAGACGAACTCGCGCATGGACGAAGCGGTGTTCGAGGAGTTCAAGGGCACCGGCAACATGGAGCTTCGCCTCGACCGTCGCATGGCCGAGCGTCGCATCTACCCGGCGATCGACGTGGACGCCTCGAGCACCCGCCACGAGGAGTTGCTCTTCGACCGCAAGCAGCTCCAGATGGTGTGGAAGCTGCGGCGAGTGCTCTCCGGTCTCGCCGCCGACGGCAACGCGGCACCGGGCCTCGAGTTGCTGGTCGACCGGTTGAAGACCTTCCGTTCCAACGACGAGTTCCTCGCCGAGGTGGCCAAACAGCCGGGTATGTGACCCGGAGCATCCACCCGCGCGCCCCGATACCATTTCGCCGTCCGTACGGCAGGAGTTGACATGAAGGCTGACACGCACCCCAACTACGACACGATCTCGGTCCGCTGCACCTGCGGCAACACCTTCGAGACCCGTTCGACCCTCCGTGGCGAGATTTCGCTCGAACTCTGCAACGAGTGCCACCCGTTCTTCACCGGCAAGCAGAAGCTCGTCGACTCGGGTGGTCGCGTCGAGCGCTTCAACAAGCGCTACGGCCGCCGCGACAAGAAGTGACCCCGGAGCGGTGAACACCACCGCCCCCGACCGTCGCCAGCAACTCCTCCGTCTGTCGCTGCGGGCAGTCGTCTCCGACCTCACTGGAGATCACACCGATCTCGCCGTCTCCGATGTGCCTGGTGGCGCCTGGCTCGTGCGAGACGACACCCTCTGGGCGCGACTCGACGACCGGCCCCATCGTTCACTTGGAGCGGTGATCGCCCTCGCCCTGCGCGAGGGAACCGAACGGCTCGAGATCCTCGTTGGCGACCGTGACGCTGCCCCCGTCGTCGCTCGACGCGCTCGGCAATGGCACCTCCCGATCTCGGTTCACCACCTCGATGAGCGGACTCCGGTCGCCGTCGAACCCGCGGCGCACCGGTCGACTCCGACGGTGCCCGAGGAGCATCTGGCGTTCACCGAGATGATCGCCGCCGCTGGCGCCGATCCGGTGGTGGCCCACGGTGTGGTGACCGCACACTTTCGCGGCCTCGAGATCGCGAGAGTGGTCGATGACGGCGACGGAGCGCGCCTCGAGGTCGGGGTCGGCGCCAACGATCGCGAGGCCTTCCGCGAATTGCACATCGGTGAGACCCCCGAGGCCTCGCTCGCCCGTGTGGTGGCTGCGGTCGCCGAGCACCGACTCGATGGAGCGCGACCTCATCCGTTCAACACGATGTCGCCCGAGGGGTATCTGGCTTCCGCGCTCCGCGCCGATCCGGCAGCAGCCGGGGTCGGCACCCTCGTCCTCACTGGGTCGGCGGTGGCCCCCATCGGGGCTGTCGATGCGGGACCGGCGATGCTCATGGGCGGTGGGCGCCTCTTCGCGTGCACCACCGGTGTCGATCTCGGCGCGATGCCCGACGCTCTCGACACCCTTGACGCGATGATCGCCACCGGGGAGATGTCGGATCCGGCGCTCACCGTGGTCGTGCCGAGCCGCAATCGTCTCCCGGTGCTCGATCGCCTGGCGGAGGCCGCTGTCGCCTCGGTCGAGATCCTGGAGTTTCGGTGAGTTCCCCGGGTCCTTCCGCCGCGGTGATCGCGCGGCTCGGCCTGCTCGCTGACGAGTATCGGGAACTCGAGGCGCGGCTCGCTGATCCCGCCACCGCCGCCGACCCCGCGCGTCTAACCGAGGTCGCGCGTCGCTATCGCGCGCTCGAGCCGGTGGTGGCCGCTCTCGCCGAGCACGACCGACTCGTCGGCGATGTCGCAGCGGCCGAATCCCTCATCGAGTCGGCTGACGATGGCGAGCGCGGCCAACTCACCGACGAGATCGATATCGCACGTGAACGACTCGGCGCCCTCGCCCTCGAGATGCGCGCCCTGCTGATTCCTCCCGATCCCGATGCCGGGCGGGCGGTGATCATGGAGATCCGCGGAGCCGAAGGCGGCGAGGAAGCCAACCTGTTCGCCGGCGACCTGCTCGCGATGTACCGCGCCTACGCCCAGCGCCACGGCTGGGGGGTGGAGGTGCTCGACCACGACGAGAGCGATCTTGGAGGGGTCAACCAGGTCACGCTGGTAATCCGAGGCGACGATGCATGGCGACGGCTCAAGCACGAGGGAGGTCCCCACCGGGTCCAACGAGTGCCCGTCACCGAGAGCCAAGGGCGGGTGCACACCTCCTCGGCGACCGTGGCCGTGCTGCCCGAGGCCGACGAGGTCGATGTGCGGATCGACGAGGCCGATCTCGACATCGACGTGTACCGCTCATCCGGAGCGGGTGGCCAGCACGTCAACACCACCGACTCCGCGGTGCGCATCACCCATCGACCGACCGGAATCGTGGTGACGATGCAGGACCAGCGCAGCCAACTTCAGAACCGCGCTCGCGCGCTGCAGGTGTTGCGGTCGCGGGTGTACGAACTGGAGCGCGCGCGGGTGGATGGTGAACGCTCGGCTGATCGTCGCTCGCAGGTGGGCGGGGGAGGGCGGAGCGAGAAGATCCGCACCTACAACTTCAAGGAGGGCCGGGTCACCGACCACCGCATCGGCCTCACGATCCATCGCCTCCCCGAGGTGCTCGCCGGTGATCTCGACCCCGTCGTCGACGCGCTGATCGCCGATGAAGGCGAACGGCTCCTCGCCGAGGGTGGGGCCTGAGCGGTGCCACCCGAGCAGCCGACGGTCGCCTCGTTACGCGCCTCCACCGAGCAGGTGCTCGGCGACGCCTCCGAGGCCCGCTGGATCTGTGAGGTCGCGTTCGCCCACCGTCCTCTCACCGACATCCTCCACGAGACGGTGACCGAGCGGATGGTGGCTCACCTCGACGCGATGGTCGCTCGGCGTCGCTCCGGAGAACCGCTCCAATACGTGCTCGGTGAGTGGTCCTTTCGGCGGCTTGATCTCGCTGTCGACCAACGTGTGCTCATCCCGCGGCCCGAGACCGAATGGGTAGCCGGCCGAGCCATCGACCTCGCGCTCGCGGTCGATGGCGATCGTCGCGTCGTCGACCTCGGAACGGGGTCCGGTGCGATCGGCCTCGCCCTCGCCGATGAACTCCCTCTCGACGGGACCTCCGTGTGGTTGACCGATGCCGACCCGGCGGCGCTCGAGGTCGCTCGGGCAAACCTGGCTGGTATCGGACGAGCCGCGCGAAACGTGACCATCTCTGAGGGCCGATGGTTCGCCGCGCTCCCGGAGGGCTTTCGCGCTGATGTCATCGTCTCGAATCCGCCGTATGTCGCGGTGGGCGATCCGGCTCTCGAGGCGAATGTCCTCGACTGGGAACCGGCACACGCGCTCTTCGCTGGACCGGATGGGCTCGACGATCTCCGAGAGATCATCGCGGGAGCGTCGGGGCACCTTCGACCGGGCGGCTGGCTGGTGTGCGAGATCGGCTCGGACCAAGGCGCCGCTGTTGCCGACCTCGCCCGCTCAGCCGGTCTTCTTGATATCTCGGTGGAACCCGACCCCGCCGGACACGACCGAATGCTCGTTGCTCGGTCCGCTCAGTAGAGCCGATCCTCGCCGCTCGCCTCGGAACTCGCGCCGGAGGCGGTGGAGAGGTCATCTGGCATCGTCGACTTGATCGCGAGCAGATCGTTCGAGACGGTGATCATCCGGAACCCTTGCTCGCGACGTCGTGCTGCGAGGGCCGCCGTCGCGTGGATGCCGGGCACGACGTTGTGGCGTCGACAGGCATCGACCACCGCCGCGAGTGCGCTGTCGAACTGCTCATTCCCATCCGATCCGGTCGGGCCGAGCCCCATGGTGATGCCGAGATCGGCGGGTCCGACGTACACAGCGTCGACACCGGGGGTGGAGACGATCTCGTCGAGGTTGTCGATCGCCTCCACGGTCTCGATCATCGGGATCACCGCGACGTTGTCCGTCGCCCAAGACCGGTAGTCCGGATTTCGAAGAAGCGAGCCGTTCGGACCCCAACTGCGCGACCCGGCCGGGGCATAGCGCACGGCATCCACCACCGCGGCGGCCGCCTCGGCGTCGTTCACCATGGGCACGACGACACCGTGGAAACCGGCGTCGAGTGTCCGACCGATGATCCCGGGCTCGTTCCACGGCACCCGGGCGATCGGGTGGCCCCCGGCGAGGTCGATGGCTTGCGCCATGCCCATCGCCGCCGCATGATCGATCAACCCGTGTTGGGTATCGACGCAGACGAAGGCGAAACCCATCGTCGCCACTGCCTCGGCGCTATGGGTATTGGCGAGCGTGAGCCAGGCGCCGAGGGTCTCCTCGCCAGCGACCCATCTCTGGCGCAGGCTCCTCGCTGGGGTCGGTCCGTGGTCGGTCATCTCGCTCCGTTTCTCCGCGCGGATTATGGGGTGACGGTGGTCGCCGGTCGGCCCTCGAGCACGGCCAGGGCGTTGTCGATCGCGTGTTCGTAGAGTCGCCGTCTTCCCGCCGCGGTCGACGAGGCGACGTGGGGTGTGACCAGAACATCCTCCCGGCCGAGGAGCGGATGGCCCTCGGGCAGCGGCTCTGGCTCGGTGACGTCGAGGGCCGCTCCAGCGAGCTGGCCCGAGTCGAGCGCGGCGAGCAGGGCCTCCTGGTCGACCAGGCTCCCCCGGGCGCAGTTCACCAGATAGGCGCCGGGGCGCATCGCCGCGAGTCGGCTCGCATCGACGAGATGCTTCGTGGCTTCGCCTCCCGGCGCATGGAGCGACACGACATCGGATTCGGAGAAGACCTCGTCGAGGCTGACCAATCGGACACCGTCGACCGAATCAGCTTGGATGAACGGGTCGTGGGCGATGACCTCCATGCCGAGCGCGGTCGCGGCTGCCGCCACCCGTCGGGCGATACGACCAAGTCCGACGAGACCGAGACGACGTCCGTCGAGTTCGAGGGCGATCCCGACCGACGGAGCCTTCTCTCCGCGATCGGCGATCGCCGTTGTTGTCCGGAGATGCTTGGTCACCGCCATGAGCAGGGCAACGGTGTGTTCCGCGGTCGACACAGAGGGCGCTTCGGGAGCGTTGCAGACGACGACCCCGCGCTCGGCGGCGGCCGCCACATCGACGTTGTCGTAACCGATACCGGTGCGCGACACGACCCTCACCTCGGGCGCCTGGTCGAGCAGCTCGCCGTTCCATTGGACCCTCGCCCCGGCGATAACCGCCACCGCGGCTTCGAGTCCGGTGTCCGGGCCGACGACCTCGAGGCGACCGTCGACGAGATCCCGGTAGGCGTCGGGGAGGGGGGTGTCGAAGTACACCACCGGCAGAGCGCTCACGCTCGAACCATAACCGTCGACGGTCCCGCGGATCGGGGGCTGGGAGGGGCACCCGGTCTCGGCCTCCGGTAGCGTCGGGTCACCCCGGAGATGCTGGGGATGACGACGGTGGATGACTGATGAGCGACGATCGACTCGAGAGCCTCCGGGCGAGCATCGACAACATCGACGCCGCCGTCGTGCACATGCTCGCCGAACGGTTCAAGATCACCAAGGCCGTCGGTGAGCACAAGGCGGCAGTCGGCCTCCCTCCAGCCGACGAGCAGCGGGAACGCGAGCAGGTGGCGCGATTGCGTTCCCTCGCCGAGCGGGCTGGACTCGATCCAGCCTTCACCGAGAAGTTCCTGCGTTTCGTGGTTGCTGAGGTCATCCAGCACCACCGCCGGATCGCGGAGGCCGATCCGTCCGGCGCGCCCGCCGAATCGTCGTGAGTCGTCGACGGGTCGACGTCGCCGTTATCGGTGGTGGCCCTGCTGGTTCCGCGGCGGCGATGACCGCGGCCCGTGGCGGTGCCTCGGTGGTACTCCTGGAACAGGGCGAGCGCGGTCGCGACAAGATCTGCGGTGATGGATTGACTCCCCGCGCCGTCGCGGCGATGGACGCCCTCGGCGTGCCGCTCGATGGAGCGCACCGGATCGCCGGTCTTCGCATGATGGCCGGACGCCAGGTTCGCGAGTTGCCTTGGCCGGCATCGGGACGTTTCCCCGACCATGGGGCCGTGTGGCCCCGTCGCCGTCTCGACGCTGCCCTGATCGACGCGGCTGCCGAGGCCGGAGCCGATGTCAGGTTCTCCTCATCGGCGCAGCCCGTGCTCGACGGCGACCGCGTCACTGGGGTCACCGTCGAGACGTCCTCGGGAACTGAGGAGATCGATGCCGGGATGGTGGTCGTCGCCGCTGGCGCGCCCGGAGCCGTCGCCCGTCTCGTTGGAGCGACCCGAGATCCCGACGAGCCGTTCGGCCTCGCTATCAGGACCTACGCCGAGACGCCGCGACACGCCGAGGACATGCTTGAGGCCTGCCTCACGCTTCGCGATACCGACGGTCGAGCGGTGCCCGGCTACGGGTGGATGTTCCCCTGCGGCGACGGCACGGTGAACATCGGCGTCGGCGCGCTGTCGACGATGAAGGGCTTCAAGAAACTCAACTTGAACACTCTGCTCGAGTCGTACCGGGGAGTAGTCGGTGACGCCTGGTCGCTCGGGCCGAACCTCGAGCGGCCGCGAGCTTGGAGACTTCCGATGAGCACCGTTCGTCGTCACGGCCCTGGCTGGGTGGCTATCGGGGATGCGGCTGGCCTCGTTAACCCGATGAACGGAGAGGGCATCGACTACGGGCTGGAGTCGGGCATGCTCGCCGCTGAGCGGTTCCTCGCCGATCCGGCCAGCGCCCCCGAGGTGTACGACCGTTTGATCGGCGAGCGGTTCGACGCCTTTTTGCGCACCGGGCGACGGTTCGCCTTTGTCATCGGTCACCCGGCGCTGCTTCGACCGGGTCTCCGTCTTGCCGTCGGCACTCAGGCGATCGCTGGGATCACCCTCCAGGTGATGGGCAACCTCGTCGACGCCGACACACCCGGCGCCTCGGGGCGCGTTCTCCGGGTCGCTGACCGCCTGCTCGGCGTCGCGGATCCGCTGCTGCGGCGCACCCGCGCCCGGGCCTGAGCGTCGCTATCGTCGCGCCGTGGACGTCGCCCTCGGTATCGACATCGGTGGAACCGGCATGAAGGCGGCGCCGGTAGATGTGGCCACCGGCCGTCTCCTCGGCGAGCGATTCCGCATTCCAACACCTCAGCCCTCGACCCCCGAGGCGATGGCCAACGTGGTGCGCGATCTCGACCGTCACTTCACCGACATCACCGGAGGCAGCGGGCCGGTCGGCGTCGCCTTTCCGGCGGTGGTGCGAGCCGGGGTGGTGCACAGCGCCGCGAACATCGACTCGTCGTGGATGGGAGCGGACGCTGCCTCCGCCTTCTCCGAGGCGGTCGGTCGACCGGTGGTGGTCGTGAACGACGCCGACGCCGCCGGTATCGCCGAGATGTCGTTCGGCGCCGGGCGGGGGCGCTCCGGGCTCGTCATCACGTTGACCCTCGGGACCGGGATCGGCTCGGGGATGTTCATGGATGGGGTGCTCGTGCCGAACACCGAGTTCGGGCATCTCGAGTTCCGCGGGGAGTCGGTCGAGCGCTACGCCGCCGCCTCGGCGATGGAGCGAGAGGAACTCGACTGGGAGGACTGGGCCGATCGCGTCGGCGAGTTCCTCGACATGGTCGACCGGTTGTTCTCCCCCGACATGGTCATCCTCGGCGGCGGGGTCAGCCGGGAACCCGAGCGTTGGTTCCACCGGATCGACACCCGATTCGAGACCGTGATCGCCGCTATGGCGAACCACGCTGGCGTTGTCGGCGCGGCGATGGCCGCGGTCTGATCAGCCGACGATTCCGTCAGTTGACGCCCCGGTTCGCCCTTGGGTCGCGGCTCGGTAGCCGACGACGACGAGGGTGAGCACGGTGAGCGGCACCACGAAGTACCCCATCGCGACCGCGTACGTCGGGTGCAGGTCGTGGTCGGCCGAGTCGAGACCGAGCCAGATGAGATAGGCGCCGTAGTAGCCGAGGAACACCCCGCCCTGCCAGCGCCGCAAGACGAAGCCGTCAGCGAAGATCGGGACGCAGGCGATGGCCACCGCGAGCATGAACGGAAGGTCGAATCCACGGGCTCCGCTCGAGACCGTGATGGGAGACAGAACTCCGGTGATGCCGAGGACGGCGAGGATGTTGAAGAGATTCGAGCCAATCGCGTTGCCGACCGCCATGTCGCGTTGACCCCGGGCCGCGGCGACCACGGAGGTGGCGATCTCGGGCAGTGAGGTGCCGACCGCCACGACGGTCAACCCGATGACAAGTTCGCTGATGTCGAAGGCTCGGGCGATGTCGGTGGCCGCGGTCACCAGAGCTCTCGCGCCGACGACGAGGAGGCCGAGTCCGCCCAGCACGTAGACGAGATCGCGCCACCACGAGGAGCCTCGGATCTTCTCTCGACCGAGCGCCGAGGAGTACTCGCTGGCGAGCTCCGCGGCGTCGGGCACCCCGTCCTGGTCGTCATCTGCCTTGGGATCGCCGAGCGCTGAGCGGACCGTCCACACGAGATAGATGGCGAGCACCCCGACGAACAGCGTTCCGTCGACGCGACCGATGCGGCCGTCGAGTCCGAGCACCAACACGAGGGCAGACAGGACGATCATGATGGGAACGTCGACGCGAACGATCCGCTGCGCGACCGCGAGCCCACCACCGACGACCGCTGAGAGACCGAGCACGAGCAGGACGTTGGCGATGTTGCTGCCGACCACGTTGCCGAGCGCTATCTCGCTCTCTCCACCGGCGGCCGCGCCGATGCTGACGGCAAGCTCGGGTGCGCTCGTGCCGAACGCGACCACCGTCAGGCCGATGATCACCGGCGAGAGTCCGCTGCGGGCCGCAAGACGCGACGACCCTCGAACGAGCGACTCAGCGCCCACCACGAGAGCCACCACGCCGACAACGAACCAGACGGCGGCGAGGGGGCTCATGGGCTCACAGCATCGCAGTGCGCGGGGCCGCTCGAAACCCCGCCGACCTGACACCATGTCGGCATGCGCGGCGACGACGACGGTTCGGTGACCCCGAGGAAGCCCGGGTCTGTTCTCGTGCTCGGCGAGGCCCTCTGCGATCTGGTCATCGACGTCGACGGCTCGGTCACCTCGGCGCTCGGAGGCGCCCCGTACAACACCGCCCGCGCGCTCGGTCGGCTCTGTGTGCCCACCGAGTTCGCCTCTCCGATCTCCACCGATCGCTTCGGGGAGCTCCTCGCCGCCTCTCTCACCGACGCCGGTGTCGACATCGCGCGAGCGGCGCGAACCGAAGCACCGACCACCCTCGCCGCGGCGACGCTCTCCGTCGATGGCTCCGCCTCCTACCGCTTCTACGTGGAGGGCACCTCGATCCTCGATGTGACCCCAATCGAGGTGGGTGATGGCCCAGTGGCCGCGATGACGGGCGGCCTCGCCCTCGCCCTTCCGAAGGTCGCCCGATCGATCGAGTCCCTCCTCGACAGCGGGCTCCCACTCTTCTTGGATGTGAACTGCCGTCCCGCGCTGATCGACGACCGTTCCGCGTTCCTCGACCGTGTTCACCGGTTTGCGGCCCGCTCCGATCTCGTGAAGATCTCCGATGAGGACGCGAGATGGATGGCCGACCCAGGCACTGGTACCGGTGGTGCCGTCGAGCAGATCGTTGACGAGTTGCTCAACCTCGGCGCACGAGCGGTCGTCGTGACCGCGGGTGGCGATTCTGTTCTCGTCGCGACCGCCTCGGGACGCGCGCAGGTGGAGGTGCCGGCCGTTGAGGTGGTCGACACCATCGGCGCCGGTGACGCGTTCGATGCCGGGCTGATTGCGTATTGGATCCGCGCCGGTGCTGATCGCGAGGCACTCGGCCACCTCGAACTGCTGACATCGGCGGTCGGCGCAGGAGTCGCGGTTTCCGCGATGGTCTGCGGGCGCCGCGGGGCTGATCCTCCCCGCCTCAGCCAGCTCGCCGACGAACTGTGGCCGTGACCGGCTTGGACGCTCGTTAGCGTGGAGACGTGAGCGCGGAAGTAACGGACGGAATGCTCGACGCGATGCTCGAGGACCTGCGCCGTCTCGTCGAGACGGAGTCGCCTTCTGATGACCGGGAGGCGTTGACCCGCTCGGCTGAGGTGCTCGCTCAGATCCTTACCGAGCGACTCGGTCCGGGTGTCGAGCTGATCGACGGACCCGCCGGACCCCATGTCCGATGGCGAGGCTCGAACGAGCCGAAGGTGCTGGTGCTCGGCCACCACGACACCGTCTTCCCGATGGGCACCCTCGAGCGGCGCCCCTTCGAGGTGGAGGCGGGGCGAGCGACCGGACCGGGTGTGTTCGACATGAAGGCGGGCATCGTCCAAGCGATCTGGGGGGTCGCGGCGAGCGGGCGCGCCGAATCAGCCGAACTGCTTTTCTCCTGTGACGAGGAAGTCGGTTCGATCACCTCGCGGGCCCTTATCGAGGAGCGGGCCGTCGCCTGTGGATCGGTGCTCGTGCTGGAGCCGAGCGCTGATGGGGGCGCGTTGAAGGTCGGTCGCAAGGGAACCGGCACCTTCCAGGTGGTGATCCACGGCCGGGCCTCTCACGCTGGCCTCGAGCCGGAGAAGGGGACCAACTCGCTGATCGAGGCCGCACATCAGGTGCTCGCGATCGCCGCTCTCGGCGACGCCGACCGCGGCACGACGGTCACGCCGACCGTCGCTCGGGCCGGCACCGCCGACAATGTCGTCCCCGCCGAGACCACGATCCGCGTCGACGTGCGGGTCACCGGCCCGGAGGAGGCGGCCCGAATCGAGGCGGCCATGGCCTCGCTGACACCGGTCAACCCCGACGCCTCGATCGAGGTGTCCGGTTCGGTCGGCCGGCCGCCGATGCCTGAGGGCTCCGCCGGATATCTCCTCGACATCGCGCGGTCGCACGATGAGGAGATCGGGGCGGTGGTCGTCGGTGGCGGAAGCGATGGCAACTTCACCGCCGCCCTCGGCGTGCCCACCCTCGACGGGATGGGTGCCGTCGGCGGCGGCGCCCACGCCGATCACGAGCATGTGCTCGTGTCGACGATGCCGGAGCGCGCGCGACTCGTCGCCGCGGTGGTCGCCGGCTGCTGCGCCTGAGTCAGTCCGCGCCGGGGTCCAACTCGAGCTTCCCGCCCGAGCCGAGGGTCCCGACCCGGCGGTACACGTCGAGCTTCGACCGCGAGTCGGCGATATCGAGGTTGCGCATCGTCAACTGCCCGATCCGATCGAGGGGCCCGAACGCGGCATCCTCCACCCGCTCCATCGAGAGCCGCTCGGGCTCGTAGGTCAGATCGGGTCCCGAGGTGTCGACGATCGAGTAGTCATCGCCTCGACGGAGGCGGAGGGTCACCTCGCCGGTGACCGCCGAGCCGACCCAGTGCAGGAGCGCCTCGCGCAACATGAGGCTCTGCGGATCGAACCAGCGCCCCTCGTAGAGCAACCGTCCGAGTCGGCGGCCCATCGAGTGGTAGTTCTCGAGGGTGGCCTCGTTGTGGATCGCCGTGAGGAGACGCTCATAGGCGATGTGGAGCAGCGCGAGCGCCGGGGCCTCGTAGATACCGCGTGATTTCGCCTCGATGATCCGGTTCTCGATCTGATCACTCATGCCGAGACCGTGGCGTCCGCCGATCGCGTTGGCCTCCAACACGAGCGCCACCTGATCGTCGAAGGTGGCGCCGTTGATCGCGACCGGCCATCCCTCCTCGAAGCGGATAGTGACGTCCTCGGTGGCGATCTCGACCTCCGGGTCCCAGAACCGGACCCCCATGATCGGCTGGACGATCTCCATCCCGGTCGAGAGTTCCTCGAGTGACTTCGCTTCGTGAGTGGCGCCCCAGATGTTGGCGTCGGTGGAGTAGGCCTTCTCGGCCGAGTCGCGATACGGCAATGAGCGGGTGGTCAAGAACTCGCTCATCCCGGCGCGGCCGCCGAGCTGATCGACGAACTCTGGATCGAGCCACGGTTTGTAGATGCGAAGGCGAGGATTGACCATCAGGCCGTAGCGGTAGAAGCGCTCGATGTCGTTGCCCTTGTATGTGGAGCCGTCACCCCAGATATCGACCCCGTCGGCCTGCATGGCCCTCACCAGCAGGGTTCCGGTGACCGCGCGTCCGAGCGGGGTGGTGTTGAAGTAGGTCCGGCCGGCGGTGGTGATGTGGAAGGCGCCGCATTGGAGGGCCATGAGTCCCTCGCGCACCAACTCCGGTCGACAGTCGACCAGTCGGGCCTCTTGCGCCCCGTAGACGCGGGCCCGGTCGGGCACCCCAGCGAGATCGGGCTCGTCGTATTGACCGAGGTCGGCCGTGTAGGTGAAGGGCACCGCTCCGCGCTCACGCATCCAGGCGACTGCAGCGGAGGTGTCGAGCCCACCGGAGAAGGCGAGACCGACGTTCTCGCCAACGGGGAGCGACATGAGCACGTTCGACATGGAGGAGGAACCTATCCGGAGGTGCCGGTGCGCCCACGGCCGCCGAGCGCGGCCACGGTCAGCCCCGCGGCCGCGACACCGAGAGCGATCTCAAGCACACCGATGCCCCGTACCCCCGGGAGGTCGCCGATGCCGACTGCGATGATGCCGAGCGAGGCCACGAGCCCGATCGACAGGAGCCGCGGCGGCTCGATGAGCGTGAGGAGAATCATCGCGACCACCGGCGTGAAGGGAACGACGGCGACGAGCGGGTAGCCCGGCGTGGTCGAGAGCAGCCACCACGTGCCCTGGCCGATCTGCTCCGAGGCCGCCCACAGCGCGCCGAGCGCGGCTCCGATCAGCGCCCATCCGATGAGCAGGGTGAGCCGCCAACGGGGATTCCAATCCACGCGTCGACTCTACGGGTCGACTCTCCGGGCGGTCCGCCCCGGCGGCCCGAGAGGCGGTCGCCGCTACCCTGCGACGCATGTCCGGCGCTGCAGCGGCTGGCCCTCCGTTCGAGAGGCTCTCGGTCTTCTACCCGATGTGGAACGAGGAGGAGTACATCGACCGGGCGATCACCTTTGGGCGTCGAGCCTGCGAGCGTCTCCTCGCCGCCGGCGACATCGCTGACTACGAACTGATCATCGTCGACGACTGCTCAACCGATTCGACAGGTCGTCGGGCCGATGAGCTCGCAGCGGCCGATCCACGGATACGGGTGGTGCACCACACTCGCAACCGCAAGCTCGGTGGCTCGATCCGAACCGGACTCGCCACCGCGACCGGCGATGTCGTCCTCTACACCGACGCCGATCTGCCCTTCGACATGACCGAGTTGCCGCGGCTGGTTCGACTGCTTCGCGAATACGACGCCGACATCATCAGCGCCTACCGGTTCGACCGCACCGGCGAGGGCGTGCTTCGGGCCGTCTACACCTTCGTGTACAACGCGATCATCAAGGCCCTGTTCGGAGTGCGCATCCGCGATATCAACTTCGCCTGCAAGCTCGTGCGCCGGCGGGTCCTCGACCATGTCGAGCTCCGCTCGGAGGGATCTTTCATCGACGCCGAGTTGATCATCAAGGCGACGCGGAGCGGCTTCGAGGTCGTGCAGGCGGGGGTCGACTACTTCCCGCGCACGAGAGGCGAGTCGACCTTGTCGTCACCGGGGGTCATCGTGACGATCCTGCGCGAGATGTGGGCGCTGCGTCGCGATCTCGCCCGCGTGCGGCCCGTCTCCCGCGACTAGCGGTCCTGCCGGCGACCCACCGGTAACCCGTTGGTAGCCTCGAGCGGAGGTCAGGCCGTGAACAGCACCCCTCCCCGAGACACCCCCCACGTCCCCGACTGGCACCGCTGGGCGCCAATCGCGCTCGCCCTCGTCGTGCTGGTCGCGGTGATCGCGCTCTCCCGCTCCGGGGGCGCCGACAACGGCGCGGTCGAGGCGACCTCCACCACGGCGATCGTCGCCGACACCGTCGTGGCCGCTCCGACGACCACCGTTCCCAAGGTGCCGATCGCCCGCACCCTGGTGAGGGGGCTCGCCGGCGAGGACGTGCGGATGGTGCAGACCCGGCTCGCGGAGATGGGCTTCGACCCGGGGCCGATCGACGGGGTGATGGGCACGATGACCGCCCAGGCGATCTGGGCGTACGAGAAACTCGTGCTCGGCGTGCCCCGCGCCGAGGCGACCGGCTCGGTGACCCCTGAGATGTGGGACCGCATGCAGGAGCCATCGGGTATCCGGCCTCGGCGACCAACCGGCGGTGTCACCGACCACACCGAGATCTACCTTCCCGAGCAGGTGCTCGCGGTCTTCCAAGCCGATGTGCCCGTGCTGATCACCCACATCTCCTCCGGCGAGCTGGACGAGTTCGGAGAGCCGGCGCTCTACTGCGAGACCGTCACCTACGACACCGATTCGAGCGGCAACCTGCTCGAGGAGCCGATCACTCGTGACATCTGCGCCTACTCGAAGACCCCGGGTGGGGTCTTCACCTATCGGCGGATGATCGAAGGCACTCGCAACGGCCCTCTCGGCGATATGTGGAACCCCGTCTACTTCAACTACGGGATCGCGGTGCACGGGGCACTCAACGTCCCTCTCGAACCTGCCTCGCATGGATGCGTTCGCATCCCGATGCACATCTCGGAGTACTTCCAGGGCTTGATCGACCTCGGTGACAAGGTGCTCGTGTGGAACGGCGAGCAGGAGCCCGAGGATGTGTCGGATCTCGACAGCCTGCCGTCGTTCGACGGAAGCGTCGCCCCACCGTCCACCACGACCTCGTCGACCCTGCCCGGCCAGATCGGAGCCCCGATCGAGCACATCATCACGCGAGGCGACAATCCGTCGCGGATCGCTGAGATGTACGGGATCACCCTGGCGCTCCTCAGCGAGGCGAACGCGGAGAACGCCGACTACCGCACCTTCCCGATCGGAGGTGTGCTGATCATTCCCGCGGGGGCGTTCATGCCCTCCACGACGACCACGGCGCCGTCCACCACCTCGACGACGGTGCCGACCGCGACGACGACTTCGACGACGGAACCGACCTCGACCACCACACCGTCGGTGACATCGACCACCGAGCCCTGAGGGCTGGTGCCGTCGGGGCCCGAGTCTCAGACGCAGGCGTCGAGCCCGCCGAGCACCCCGGTTCGAAACGCGGCGATCTTGTCGAAGGCCGTGCCTGAGCGATCGGTGGCCGTCGACGGGTCGGAGAGTCGAATGATCATCTCGAGGGCCTCGTCGAGGTCGCCGGGCGACGTGCCGACGGTGCTGGTTCTCGCCGGATCACGATCGAGGCCGAGGGTGATGTCGCTGACCCACGCGCCGATGAGGCAGTCGGAGAGCAACACGCGATCCTCGCTGACCGCGGGCGAACCCACTCGGGCCAGCGTCTCCTCGACCCATCCGAGGGCGAGGAGATAGCCGAGGATGAAGTCGCCGACCTCGTCATAGGTCGGAAGCACCGCGGTCTCATCGAAAACGACCTCTCCGGGGCAGAGCGTCACGATGTCGTTGAGAGGGATCGCTCTCGGACAGTCGATGCTCGCGCGGCCGGGGGCGGGCGATGAGGTCAAGCCGATCGGCTCGCCGATCACCAGCGACCAGAACTCCTCGAGGTCCTCGCCGAGAAACTCCCACGAGGGTCGGCACGCCGGGTCGGGGTCGAAGGCGCAGTCGTACGGGGCGTTGCCGCCGCGCACGTAGTCGTCGTAGCTGAGGAAGCGGTTTGGCATGAGGTCGAGCGGGGCGTCGATCAGGGTGAGGCAGGTGTCGAGTCCCTCTTCGAAACCGACCTGGAACGCGCCGATTCGGTCGAAGCCGGACCCGTGCCCATTCGGTTCGAACTGGTCGACCCCGGCCGGGTCGCGCACGTTGAGAATCGCGATGAGCGAAGTGCGAACATCCGACTCGTCGAGTTGGAGCACATTCGATCCTCCGGAGGCCGCTCGGCCGAGCCAGGCTCCGGCGACGCAGTCGGCCTGCTGCTCGAGGAGGATCGTCGGCACCGACCCGTCGAGCAGACCCATGCGCTCCTGAAGGGCGTGCCCGTACTCGTGCGCGAGCACAACGGCGGTCGCCGCGGCACCGTGCTCGCGGCTGAGATGCTCAAGAAGTCCGTCGGGGCCGTCATCGAGGACGATCACATCGTCGATCGGACAGTAGAAGGCGACGTAGAGGGTGAGGTCCTCATATGCGGTGACCGGCGCACCGCCGCATCCGGGGATGTCGCGGGCGCCGGGGCCGGCGGCGATCCGGCCCCCTCGGAGCCCGTCCCATTGAATGCCCTCCGGGGTGACGAATTCGGTTGCCAGCCATTCCTCGACGTCGATCGCCGAGGCGGCGAGCAGGCGGTCATACGAGCGGGGCTCGCGCTCTCCCTGCAATTCGAAGGTCGCTGCCATGTCGACATCGACCATGAGGCGGTCCTCGTCGGATTCGGGGACCTCGATGGCTTCGGGCTCGGCTGCTGACTCGGCGGTGGCGGACTCGTCGGCGCCGCCGGCTCCCGCGTCTTCTGGAGACGTCGCCTCGACGTCATCGGGGATGGCCGCCGGCGGTGGGGTCGTGCTCGCCTCACGGATGACGGCGAGTGGCGCCGGAGCGCAGGCGGTCGCCGTGATGATGAGGCCGAGCAGGACCGTGCGGCGCATCACCCTTAGGGCGCCAGCAGGCGCATCTCGGTGATCTCGTCGGTCTGGGCGCCGGCCATCGAGGAGGCCATCGCCCTCACCTCAGGCGAGAGGGCGCGCTCAGCGGCGAACTCGGCCATCTCGATGCCTCCGAGGTGGTGCTCGATCATCAGCTCGACGAAGACCTCGTCGGCCTCGACCCCCGAGGAGTTCGCGAGACGGTCGATGTCGTCATCGGTGGCCATTCCCGGCATGTCATCCACGTCGGATGACATGCCCATCCAGTTCATCGCCACCCCCGACATGTTCGCCTCGAACTCGTCGAGGTCGCGCAGCATCTGGATCATGCGGCCGATCTCGATGCCCTGACCGAAGATGATGCTTCGCGCGATCGTGCGCAGGCCCGGGTGGGTTCCCTCAGCGGCGAGGAAGATGAAACTCATCGCAACCGCCTGCTCGTGGTGGCCGCGCATGTCCTGCAGGAAGCCGGTGTCGACCTCGTTGTGCTCGACGCCGACCGATTCTTGGCCGACCATGAAGCCGACCATTCCGAACACGAGGCTGCACGTGATGATCAGGGCCACCACGTTGACCGGCCGACGCCACCACGGCGGACCGGGTTCGTGGGGCTGCTCGCTCACCGGCGCCTCGGCGGCGGGCGCGGGACGGCTCGAGGTGTCCGGGGCCTCTTGAAGGTCGATCAGTCGGCTGAGGGGGATGCCGGGCTCACGTGACACGTCCTCATTGTGGCAGTCACCGGCCGTCGGTGCTCAGCGCGGCCGATCGGGATCGCTCCGAGCGCACGGTCTCGATGGCGATACCGACGAGCGCTCCCCATACCAGCGCAAAACCGATGAGCCGGAGGGCCGGCATGCTCTCGCCGTAGGCGACCCAGCCGAGGAGCAAGTTGATGATCGGCACGAGCCAACCGATCGGACCGAAGAGGGTGAAGGGCACGCGCTTGGCGGCGTGGGCGAACAGGAGCAGGGGAGCGGCGGTAACCACACCGGTGCCGAGCAACCCGAGCCAAGGCCACACGCCCGAACCGGCGGAATCGACCACCCCTCCATCGCGAACCAGGCTGACGACCACCACCACCGAGGCCAGCGGCAGGAGGAGGAGCACCTCCGAGCCGAGGCTGTCGACGGGTCCAAGGGGAACACGGCGCTTCGTCAAGCCGTACCAGGCCCAACTGCCCCCGAGGAACACAGCGACCCACGGCACGGCGCCGTAGGAGATCGAGGTGATGAGGATCGACGCGATCGCGAGCACAGCGGCCGCGCGTTTCATCGGCGTGAGGCGTTCGCCGAGCACGAGCACGCCGATGGCCATGGTGATGAGCGGGGCGAGGAAGTAGCCGAGCGCGGTCTCGAGCACCCGATCGCTCACTACGGCGAAGACGTAGGTCGACCAGTTGACCGCCAACAGGGCGCTCGCGAGGGCGAGTCGGCGACGGGTCTGGCGGTTGGCGAGCGCGCCGGCGACGTTCCCCCAGGTGCCTCGGGCGACCAGCAGCACAACGAGCACGAGGGTGGCTGATGCGATTCGCCAGCCGACCAGGTCGACCGGGGCAAAGTCGGAGAGGAGCTTCCAGTAGGCGGTGAAGCCGCCCCACATGCTGTAGGCGAGCACGGCCGACCGGATCCCCGATGACAACTCGCCTCGGGGGTCATCGTGCTCGACCCGGTCGCTCACGGCGCCGAGGCTACGACGGGAGGTGTCCACCGCTCGGTATGGTCCTCGCGATGGGTCATCGTTCTCTCGAGCAGGTTCGGCTGCCCGACGTCGGGCTCGCCGAGTTGATGCGCCGCGACCCGGATCGGGCTGAGCGCCTCGTGTTGGGCGTTGGCGACCTGAGAGTCGACCTTTCCCGCCAGCCGGTGACCGATGAGACCCTCGACGATCTGGTGGAGGTCGCAGAGGGGCGCGGTGTCACCGCGTTCCGCGACGAGCTCCTCGCTGGTGAGCGCGTCAACCGAACAGAGGACCGCGCGGTCGCCCATCCAGCGCTGCGAGCCCCGTACGGCACGGCGATGCCCGTCGATGGGCGCGACGTCGTGCCTGAGGTGCATCGGGTGCTCGAGCAGATGTCCTCCCTCGCTGACCGGGTGCGCGCCGACGGCCGCATCACCGATGTCGTCAACATCGGTATCGGTGGCTCCGACCTCGGCCCGGCCATGGCGACCAGAGCGCTCGCTCCTTTCGCTCGACCGGGATTGCGTTCGCATTTCGTGTCGAACGTCGACGGCGCGGAGATCTCCGCCGTCCTCGACCGCTGCCGACCCGAGTCGACCCTCTTCGTTGTCGTGTCCAAGACGTTCACCACAGTTGAGACGCTTGCCAACGCGCGCACCGCGCGAGCCTGGTTGGTCGACGCGCTCGGTGAGGGGGCGGTGGCCGAGCATTTCGTCGCCGTGTCGACGGCCCTCGATCGCGCCGCCGACTTCGGGATACCGGCCGATCGGGTGCTCGGCTTCTGGGATTGGGTGGGTGGCCGCTACTCGGTGTGGTCGGCGGTCGGCTTCGCTGTGATGCTCGCGATCGGACCCGAGTTGTTCACCGAGTTCCTCGCCGGTGGGCGCGCGGTCGATGAGCATGTGATGAGCGCTCCGGCGCGCGCGAACGCCCCGTTGCTGATGGCGCTCGTCGGGGTGATGCATCGCAACTTGCTCGGCCGACCGTCGAAGGCGGTGCTGCCCTACTCGGCCCTCCTCGACCGCTTCCCGGCCTACCTCCAGCAACTCGACATGGAGTCGAACGGAAAGTCGGTCCGGATCGACGGCTCGCCGGTGGACGGGCCGACCGGTCCCGTGGTGTGGGGTGAGCCGGGCACCAACGGCCAGCACGCCTTCTTCCAACTCCTGCATCAGGGCACCGACGTCATCCCGGTGGATGTGATCGGGTTCGCCCGCCCAGAGCACGACCTCCTCGACCAGCACGATCTGTTGATGGCCAACCTGTTCGCTCAGGTTGAGGCCCTCGCCCTCGGTCGGCCCGATGCCGCTGAACCGCATCGGCGTTTCCCGGGCGGACGGCCGAGCACGTTGGTGCTCGCTGAACGGCTCACCCCGTCGGTGCTCGGCCAGTTGATCGCCCTCTATGAGTGGGTGGTCATCTTCCAGGGCGCGCTGTGGGGTGTGTCCTCGTTTGATCAGTGGGGGGTCGAGCTCGGCAAGGAGCTCGCTGGGTCACTCGGTGACGCCATTGGCGACCCGTCGATCGCGGTGGCCGACCCGTCCACCGCGGCCGGACTTGCTTGGTATCGGGCTCACCGACGCTGACTGTCGATACCGCGCAGAACCAGCACCGACCTCGACGGGACCTCGATTGTCTCGGAGGCGGCGAAGGTCGCGCCCGATTCCTCGTCGATCGATGGGTCGACGCTGTCGAGAACGACCGCCCATCGCTTCCCCCAACCCTCGGAGGGAAGGGTCCAGGTCAAATCGGTGTCGCTCGCCGAGAGGATCACGAGGAACGAGTCATCGACGATTCGCTCACCGTGGCGGTCGGGCGCCCGGAGGGTGTTGCCGTTCAGGAACACCGCGACCGACTGGGCGAATCCTTGCTCCCAGTCGACGTCGCTCATCTCGAAGCCGTCCGGACGGAACCACGCCATGTCGTCGACACCGCGTATGCGTTGCCCCTTGAACCAGCGACGACGGCGGAACACCGGATGCGCGTCGCGGAGAGCGATGAGTCGCCGGCACCAGTCGAGGAACTCGGTGTCGGTGTGCTCCCAGTCGAACCACGAGATCGAGTTGTCCTGGCAGTAGGCGTTGTTGTTGCCGTGCTGGGTGCGACCGAGTTCGTCTCCGCCCAGGATCATCGGGACGCCCTGCGACAGCAGCAGGGTCGCCATGAGATTGCGTCGTTGCCGGGCTCTGAGCCCCACGATCGCCGGATCGTCGGTCGGCCCTTCGTGTCCGTGGTTCCAGGATCGGTTGTGGTTCTCGCCGTCTCTCGACTCCTCGCCGTTCGCCTCGTTGTGTTTGTGGTCGTACGACACGAGATCGGTGAGCGTGAAGCCATCGTGACAGGTGACGAAGTTGATCGAGGCTGAGGGTCCTCTCGTGTCGGCCATGTAGAGGTCGGACGAGCCGGTGAAACGTTGCCCGAACTCGGCGAGTCGGGCGTGCTCTCCTCGCCAGAAATCGCGCATGGTGTCGCGATAGTCGGCGTTCCATTCCGACCACTTCGGTGGGAAACCCCCCACCTGGTAGCCACCCTCGCCGACATCCCAGGGCTCAGCGATCAGCTTGACCCTCGAGAGCACCGGATCTTGGTGGACGATGTCGAGGAAGGTGGACAGCCGGTCCACCTCGTAGAGCTCTCGCGCGAGCGCCGAGGCGAGGTCGAAGCGGAAGCCGTCGACGTGCATTTCCGTCACCCAGTGTCGGAGGCTGTCCATGACCAGCTGCAACACATGGGGGTGGCGCATGTTGAGCGTGTTCCCGCAGCCGGTGAAGTCGAGGTAGTGCCGCGGGTCCTCATCGACCAGGCGGTAGTAGGCCTCGTTGTCGATACCGCGGAATGAGAAAGTCGGGCCGAGGTGGTTGCCCTCGGCGGTGTGGTTGTAGACGACGTCGAGGATGACCTCGATGCCTGCCGAGTGGAGCGCCCGCACCATCGAGCGGAACGAGTCCATCGGGTTCTCGCCCTCCTCGGTGTACGCGCTGTGGGGGCTGAGGTAGGCGAGGGTGTTGTATCCCCAGTAGTTGCCCAGGCCCCGCTCGACGAGGTGGTGGTCGTGGGCGAATTGATGGACCGGCATGAGCTCGACGGCGGTGATGCCGAGGGAGGTGAGATGGTCGATGACCGCGGGATGCGCGATACCGGCGTAGGTGCCTCGGAGTGGCTCCGGAACGGCGGGGTGCTGGAGCGTCATCCCGCGCACATGGGTCTCGTAGATCACGCTGCGATGCATCGGCACCTGGGGTGGCCGGTCGTCGCCCCAATCGAACTGACCCCCGGTCACCACGCCGAGGGGGACGTGCGGCGCGCTGTCGTGGGTGTTCAGCCGGTCCGGATCGTCGGGGTCGTGGGCGTAACAGGCAGGGGACCAGTCGACCGTGCCGTCGACGGAGCGCGCATAGGGGTCGAGCAGGAGTTTCGACGGGTTGCACCGTCGACCGCGGGCCGGCTCCCACGGTCCGTGGACGCGGTAGCCGTAGCGCTGACCGGGTCCGATATCGGGGAGGTAGGCGTGCCAGATGTGCCCGTCGACCTCGGTGAGCTCGATCCTCGTCTCGTGCCGGTCGTCGCCGTCGAGGAGGCAGAGCTCGACACCCTCGGCAACGCTCGAGAAGAGCGCGAAGTTCGTTCCTTCACCATCGTGGGTGGCGCCGAGCGGGTGCGGTTCTCCGGTCCACACTCGACGAACCCCGTGTACCGGGGTCGACGAGTCGTTCAGCCCGGTCATCGGGTAAGTCTGCCCTCCGGTTGCGACCTCAGGACGAATCCGCTCTGACGGGTCGGCATCGCTGTCCGAGGGCCCACGCGATCGGCCACAATGTGCTCGTCGTCGAGTCGATCGATGACGCGACGCGAGTGAGCACGGAGGAACGGATGGGAATCGAGCGGGTCGGTGTGATCGGTTGCGGCCTGATGGGGTCGGGTATCGCGGAGGTATGCGCCCGAGCGGGCCTCGATGTCACCGTCCGCGAGGTGAACGCTGAGGCCGCTGAAGCCGGGCGCCAGCGTCTGGTCACCTCGCTCGATCGCGGTCTCGCGGCCGGCAAGCTCACGGAGTCCGCGCGCGATGAGGCGCTCGGACGGCTCTCGTTCACCACGGCGATCGACGACCTCGCCGATCGCCAGATCGTCATCGAGGCGGTCGTGGAGGACGAAGGAATGAAGGTCGACATCTTCAAAGAGCTCGATCGGGTGCTCGTCGACGACTCGGCGATCCTCGCGAGCAACACCTCGTCGATCCCGATCATGAAGCTCGGCACCGTGACCGCTCGGCCGGAGCAGGTCATCGGCGTGCACTTCTTCAACCCGGTGCCGGTGCTCCGGCTCGTGGAGATCGTCACCAGCCTCATGACAGGGCCTGACACCATCGCGCGCGCCGAGGAGTTCGCCACGGGGGCCCTCGACAAGCGGGTGATTCGCTCACAAGATCGGGCAGGGTTCGTGGTCAACGCGCTGCTCATCCCGTATCTACTCTCGGCGATCCGGATGATGGAGTCGGGCTTCGCCTCCCGCGACGACATCGACATCGGCATGGTCGAGGGGTGTAGCCATCCGATGGGACCGCTCCGTCTCACCGACCTGATCGGTCTCGACACCACGCTCGCGGTGGCTGAGAGTCTCTACGAGGAGTTCAAAGAGCCCCTGTACGCCCCTCCGCCGTTGCTGTCGCGCATGGTCGACGCGGGTCTCCTCGGGCGCAAGGCGGGTCGCGGCTTCTACGAGTACCGCCGCTGATGGCCGACCGGGTCGAGCGCCTCACGAATCTGCTCGCGCTACTGCTCGAGACGCGCGAGCCGGTCACCCTCGACGTCATCGCGTCGGAACTCCGCGGCCAGTACCCCGACGGGCACGACGCGCGACGGGCTGCGTTCGAGCGCGATAAGGCGGCGCTGCGCGATATTGGTGTTGAGATCTCGTCGGAGACCCTCACCGGTGACCGGGCCGGTCAGATGGGGTATTGGGTGATCCGCCGCGAGATGGAGATCCCCGACCTCGGACTCGACGACGAGGAGTTGCGGGCGCTGCAACTCGCCCTCGCGGCCACCCGTCCCGGTTCCGAGAGCGGCCGCGATGCCCTCTGGAAACTCGGTGCCGGCGTCGACGACGGTCGAGTGTTCGTCGCGATGAGCGTGCCCACCTCCGAGGCGCTGCCCGCTCTGCGAGGCGCGCTCTCCGATCGTCGGGCGGTCGGGTTCTCCTATGGCGGCGTCGACCGCGTCGTTGAACCCTGGGGCCTGCTGCTGCGGGATGGCTTCTGGTATCTCGTCGGCCACGACAGGTCGCGAGGTGACCGCCGCACGTTCCGGGTGGATCGCATCGTCGGCGACAAGGTTTCGGTGCTCGACGAGCCGATCGAGGTGCCCGAGGGCTTCGAAGTTCGCACCGCCCTTCCTGAGGATCCGATGATGTTGGGGGCGGATCAACACACGGTGCGTTCCGCCCGGATCCTCATCGACCGATTCCGCGCGTTCACCGCGGTGCGCGAGCTCGGTCCTGAGCGAGTGCTCGCCCATCACGATGACGGCTCAGTTGAGGTCGCGGTGCCATTCGCGAGTCTCGATGCGCTCGTGTCGTGGGTGCTCGGGTTTCTCGAGCACGCGGTAGTGCTCGAACCGGACGATGTCCGCGATGAGGTCATCGCACGACTCCGGCAGGTGGCGTCGTGAGTGGCGCGCATTCACCGAAGTCGGCTGAGGGGCGACTCAGTCGTCTGCTGGTGGTCCTCCCGTGGCTCATGGAGCGAGGGGCTGCCTCGGTCGCCGAGACTGCGGCCCGTTTCGCGGTCTCTGAGAACGACCTGGTGCGCGATCTCGAGCTGGTGGCGATGTGCGGGCTGCCGCCCTATGTCGACGAGCTCATCGACCTGTGGATCGATGAGGGCACGATCAACGTCGGCGTTCCCCGTCTGTTCCTCCGTCCGCTGCGACTCACCGAGGAGGAGGCCTTCGAGCTGCTCGCGGCGGGACGGGCGGCAATGCAGTTGCCCGGAGCCGATCCGGAGGGCGCTCTCAACCGCGGGCTTCGGAAGCTGGCGGTCGGTCTCGGCGAGGACGACACCGGGGTGCTCGTGATCAGCCCGAACCCGGCAGAGGTGACACAACTCGTTGAAGCCGCCCGGGAGGGCAGAGAGGTGTCGGTCATTTATCGGTCGCGCACGCGAGAGGAAGCGACCGAGCGGGTGCTCACCCCGTTCAGAACGTTCCAAGACTTCGGACGTTGGTATGTGACCGCTCACGACTCGTTGAGCGATGAGGTGCGCGACTTCCGCGTCGACCGGATCGAAGCGCTCGGAGTCGGTGGTCCGTCCGACCGGCGTCCGCCCGACGACCTTGGCGCTCCGGGCACCTGGTTCGTCGACGCAGATATCGAGCGGGTCGAACTTCGGATCGGCCCGACCGGTCGTTGGGTGGTCGAGCGGTATCCGGTCGACTCGGTGACGGAACCGGATGCTGAGGGATGGGTGACGGCCCGCATGGCGGTGACTGGTGAGGGCTGGCTGGCCAGGCTGCTGCTACGGCTCGGTGACCAGGTCGAGGTGATCGGTCCTGACTCGATGCGCGAAGTCGGCCGCGATGCCGCGCTTCGAGTGCTTGAGCGTTATGAAGCCGGCTGATCGACGGCGGCTTGTAGCGCTCCGAGGCCGCCCGCTCGGCTGAGCAGGAGGGGAAGCAGCGCCGCTGTCGCTTCGGCGTCGGCCAGCGCGTCGTGGGCGTTCACGAGCGCGATGCCGTGCTCGCGACAAAGGTCGCCGAGGCGGTGCGAGCGCTGTCGGTCGGGGTCGAGGCTTCGGGAGATCTTGAGAGTGCACGCTCTCGGTGAGTTCGACGCCGGCAGACCTTCTCGTTCGCGGGCGGTCTCGAGGAAACCCCAGTCGAAGTCGAGGTTGTGGGCGATCGCGATGCGTCCTTCGAGGCGCCGGTCGAGTTCGGAGATCGCTTCTTGGAGTGGGATGCCTCGGAGCAGGCGGCGGCGGGTGATGCCGTGGATCTCGCGGGCTCCGACGCGGGTCCATGGTCGGGGGAGTTTGACGAGCGTCGACCATTCGCCGGTTGGTTCAGCGGTCACGGTGCCGGCGGCTTCGGTGAGGGTGACGTCGACGGCTGCGATCTGGAGGATGTGGTCGCTGTGCGGATCGAGGCCCGAGGTCTCGAGGTCGAGCACGGTGCAGGCGCGGGGGCCGTCGGCGAGTGGCATCGCTGCCAACCTAGGTCGGGGGTGTCCGCCAGCCCGATTCGCCGGCGGCCGTCCGGGGGGAGGAGGCCGCCGGCTGTTCGGGGAACTTAGGAGTTGCGGGCGCGAATGCCGATGGGCGCGGCCACGGTGTAGCCGAGGAGGTGGCGGTCCTCTTCGTTCTCGCCACCCCAGTAGCCGTACTCGTGGTTCTCGCGGGCGAACTCGCGACAGGGGATCCTCACCGGGCAGGCACTGCACAGGAGGTTCGCCCGAGCCTCACGGCGGGCGCGGGCTTGGGGTCGTTCAGCCTTCTTAGCGAAGAAGAGTTCGAGTCGACCCTTGCACATCGCGTATTCACGCCAGTCGACGCCGCGGGGGAGGTCGTTGTTGGAGCGGATTTCGAGGGTCTCAATTGCCGACATATGCCATTTAACACTAAATGGTCGGAAGCTATTCCCCAACCCTCCGGAAATCGTTGGGGTGCCCGGGCGGGCCGGTACTCAGAGGAGTTCGGCGGCCAAGCTGGCCACACCGCTGCGCTCGCAGGACTGCAGCGTCACGTGGCCGAAGCACGGTTGCCCGGCGAACGCGCTGGTGAGCACCGAGAGGGCGTTATTCGATTCGCCGAGGTATGGCGCGTCGATCTGACTCGTGTCGCCGGTGAACACGACTTTGGTGCCCTCGCCCACTCGGGTCAGGATCGTTCGTAGTGTCGCCGGCTCGAGGTTCTGGGCCTCATCGATCACCACCATCTGGCGCTGGAGCGACCGACCGCGAAGGAAGGTGACCGATTCGAGCGAGAGCTTCCCGCGCTCGGTGAACTCTTCCACCATTCGACGCGCGTCGCTGCTGCTCCGACGGTCGGTCAGGGCGACCACGGCGTCGTGGATGGCCGACATCCACGGATCGAGTTTCTCGTCGAGTCCACCGGGCAGGAATCCGACGTCGGCTCGCCCGACGGGCACCAACGGTCGGTACACGGCGACCCGTTCGTAGCGCTGGTCCTCCACGACCTGCTCGAGAGCTGCGGCGATCGCGAGGATCGTCTTGCCCGTGCCGGCCCGGCCGTCGAGAGCGACGACGGTCACCTCCGGGTCGAGGAGCAACTCGAGCGCGAACCTCTGCTCCTTGGACCTCGGGTGCAGACCCCACGGTTCGGGAGGACTCGGGGGGAGCAACTGCAGTTCATCGGAGCGACGGCGTGCGAGCGCCGATTGCGAGCCCGCCCGCAACACGACGAACTCGTTCTCGCGGAGGCGCGGCTGGCCGGGTTGGCCGGTCGGAGTGGGATCGATGAGACCGTCGGCAAGGGCGGGGATCTCAGCCACGTCCACCAAACCGTCGGAGTAGAGGTTGTCGACGGTGGTGTGGTCGACGTCGATGACGCGCCAACCCATCGCCTGGACTTCGCGAGCCGCTCGGGACGGCCGGTGCTCGCGGGCGTCGACGCCGAGATGGGCAGCCTTGATCCGCAGAGCCGCGTCGTTGGAGACCATGACGGTCGGGCCGATGTTGCGCTGGCCAAGTGCGGCACCGATGATCCGGTTGTCGGGTTTCTCGGGATCGAGGCCGTGCTCCACGAGAAGGTGACGTTGGATGCCGTTCACCTCAATCTGCAGGGAACCCTCCCCGAGAGGAACGGCGGCCGCGAGCGACCCGCCGTGGCGGAGACGCATCTCCTCGATGGTGCGCAGGGCCGCTCGGGCGGATCGACCGACGTCGTCGGGCCGGGTCTTCAGCCCGTCGAGCTCCTCGATCACCGTCAGCGGGATGACGACGTCGACCGCGCCGAGGTTGCCGAGGCAGGCGGGGTCCGCGACGAGCACCGAGGTGTCGAGCACCACGCGTTGGGCGGCGGGAACTCTGTTTGAGGCGATCTCGAGATCGTCGAGTTCACGGGCGTGGTCGCCGAGGGGCAGATCCCGGCGTCCCAGGTCGGTCATCGGACTCCTCCGTTCGCGGCGGTGGCGGCGGTCGGTCGACGGCGGACGGCGTCGGTCATGGTTGAACGAAGCTGGGTGCGGCGTCGGACGTCAACGGCTGTTGTTGTAGCCGGGCCGAAGGTGGTGGTGGTGGATGCCGAGCGCTTCCGAGTCGCATTTGTCGAGGCGGATCTGTTGTGCCGTAAGGGTGAGGGTCAAGTTCACTTGCAGATGCAATTAGATTGATAGTTGCACGGATGTCATTTGGAGTCGTTGTATGGAGTCGTCATCGCAACGAGGCGTTGTCATCGGTGTTCACGGACGAAGCGTCCGGGTCTGCCGGGGCCGGGTCTCGGAGTGGTGACCGGGTCGCAATCCGGCGTCCCGTCGATCACAGGAAAAGGATCTTGCATGACCAAGTCAGAACTCATCGACGCCGTCGCTAGCGCGGCCAACGTCTCGAAGGCGGACGCCGAGCGCACGATCGGCGCCTTCTTCGACACCGTCGTCGCAAACGCCAAGAAGGGTGACAAGGTCGCGTGGCCGGGCTTCGGTTCGTTCAGCACCTCGAAGCGCCCTGCCCGTACCGGCCGCAACCCGCGCACCGGTGCACCCGTCCAGATCGCCGCCTCGACGGCGATGAAGTTCAGCGCCTCCTCGACGCTGAAGGCAAACCTCAACGGAAAGTGA
>JAFMMJ010000040.1 GCA_017859785.1 Ilumatobacteraceae bacterium | reverse complement strand
GTGAAGACCTCGCTCGTGGCGGTGGCCGGGCTCCTCGGTCTCAGGCATCACCTCAGGGGGCGCCGTGGCGCCTCGGTCGCGGGGGTGTCACTCTCGGCCGAGGCCATCGTGTTGGTACTCGTGCCGGTGATCACCGCCGCGCTTGTCGTCGCGATGCCGTGACCTTGCGTTCAGTTCGCCGCTCTACGAACCGCTGAAGGTCGACCACTAGGTTGGCCGTCATGTTCATCGACGGCGAATGGTGTGAAGCGGCTTCGGGTGGGCGTTTCGAGGTGACGGACCCGGCGACCGGTGAGGTCATCGGCGATGCCCCCGACGGTACGGCCGAGGACGCGGTGCGGGCGGTCGAGGCCGCTGATCGTGCGTTCGCCGGATGGTCGACGACCACCGCGAAGGAGCGAGCCGATCTGCTCTACGCAGCTTGGCAGTTGATGAACGACCGTGCGGAATCCCTTGCCGAGCTCATGACCCGCGAGCAGGGCAAGCCGCTGCGCGCCAGCCGCAACGAGGTCGCCTACGCCGGAGACTTCCTCCGTTTCTACGCCGAGGAGGCCACTCGGGTGACTGGGGAGTGGCTCCCGTCAGCGCGGGCCGACCAACGATTCTTGGTGCTCCGACAACCCGTCGGTGTCGTTGGGATGGTGACGCCTTGGAACTACCCGATCTCAATGCTCACCCGGAAGATGGGTCCTGCTCTCGCCGCGGGTTGCACGCTCGTGCTGAAGCCCGCTGAGGCGACACCGCTGTGCGCTCGGGCCGTATTTGAGATCTTCGAGGAGGTCGGCCTCCCGGCCGGGGTCGCGAATCTCGTCACCGCTCTTGATCCGGTCCCGATCGGTGAGGTGCTCACCACCCACCCGGCCGTTCGAAAGATCACCTTCACCGGCTCGACGGCGGTCGGGCGGCGACTCGCCGGGGTGGCGGCTGGCAACCTCAAGCGCATCTCGGTCGAACTCGGAGGCCACGCCCCGTTCATCGTGTTCCCGGACGCCGACCCGGTACGGGCGGCGAAGGGAGCGGCCGCGCTCAAGTTCCTGAACGCCGGCCAGGCCTGTATCAGTCCGAACCGCCTCTATGTCGCCGAGTCGCACGCCGACGCCTTCATCTCCACCATGACTGAACGGGTTGGAGCGGTTCGCGCCGGCAATGGCTTCGCCGAGGGGGTCGGTGTCGGCCCCCTCGTGAACGAGGCGGCGGTCGCCAAGGTCGAGGCCCAAGTCGACGACGCGGTGGCCAAGGGTGCCGACGCGGTGGTCGGCGGTCACCGACTCTCCGAGGGCGAGTTCGCCGCGGGCCATTTCTTCGCGCCGACGCTGCTCACCGGGGTCGATGACTCGATGGCGATCTATCGGGAGGAGACCTTCGGTCCCGTCGCGCCGGTCATCACCTACGGCGACGTCGACCAAGTGCTCGAGTTGGCGAACGACACCGAGTACGGGTTGGCGGCGTACGTCTACACCCGGGATCTTTCGACGGCGATCCGAGCTTTCGAGGGTCTCCGATTCGGGATCATCGGCGTGAACGACGTCAACCCCACCGCCGCCTCGGCCCCATTCGGAGGCATGAAGGACTCCGGTATCGGTCGCGAGGGCAGCCACGATGGAATCGCCGAGTATCTCGAGACGAAACTCGGTGGATTCGCCGTCTGACACCCCTTCGAGGGTTTGGGACAGGCTCGGAACCGGCTGGTAGCCTCGGCGAACGATGTCGCTGTTCCTGCGCGATTACCTCAATGTCGTCTGGTTCGGCCTGGCGGCAGTCCTCGTGGCCGGTCTCCTCCTCGGTCTGGCTGCTGCTGTGCGCCCGTCGAATCCCACTCGCGAGAAGCTCATCGCCTACGAGTCTGGTGTCAATCCGGTCGGGATGGGCTGGTCGCAGAGCCAGGTTCGTTATTACGTCTTCGCGCTTCTCTTCGTGATCTTCGACGTCGAGGCGGTGTTCATCTTCCCGTGGGCGGCCTCAATCGAGCGCTACGGCGCCTTCGGCCTCATCACGATGCTCGCCTTCATCATCCTGTTGCTCGACGGTCTCGTGTACGCCTGGAAGCGGGGGTTGCTCCGATGGGTCTAGTTGACCGAGGGCGCATGCCCTCCCCCCTCACCAAGCTCCTCAACCTCGGTCGCTCCTATTCGATGTGGGTGTACCAGTGGGGTCTCGCCTGCTGCGCCATCGAGATGGGGGCCGCCTTTGGCTCCCCGAGGTACGACGTGATGCGCCTCGGCGTGATCCCCCTGCCGGCTAGTCCGCGGCAGGCCGACCTCGTGGTGATCTCGGGCACCGTGACCGACAAGATGGCTCCGGCGATCAAGCGCCTCTACGAGCAGATGCCCGAGCCGAAATACGTGATCTCGATGGGTTCGTGCGCCAACTGCGGCGGCCCCTACTGGGACTCCTATTCGGTCACCAAGGGCGTCGATCAGATCATCCCGGTCGACGTGTACGTGCCTGGCTGCCCTCCTCGGCCTGAGGCCTTGCTCGAGGGCGTCGTCCTCCTGCAGCAGCGCATCAAGAACGAGGACATGGCCGCCAAGTGGAGAGGTGAGGAGTTCACCTCGCTCCAGCGGACCGAGGCTGAGCGCGCCGCCGCGGAGCCGATCGTCGTCGGAGGTGGGCCCGTTGAGTGAGTCCACCGACACGGGCGCCGAGCCGACCGCTCTCGCCTCCGACACGCTGCGAGAGTCGATCGTCGATGCCCTCCGTGAGGCGATCGGCGACGATCTCCTCGAGTCGCATCTGATTCCGAACGACGACTTGTGGATCCGGGTCGCGGTATCGGCTTGGCGACGGACCGGAGAAGCGCTTCGCGAACAGGGCTTCGACTACTTCTGCTTCCTCTCAGCGATCGACTGGCTTCCGTCCCCCTTTGGTCGCGGTGAGGATGATCCCTCCGCCGAGCCCGATGAGGCCGAGACTGAGTCGAAGGAGATGACCCAGGGCTACGCCGGGGGAGCGACCCGTTTCCAGATGTTCGCGCGGGTGACCGACCTGCGTCGACACGTCGGCGTGACGCTCAAGGCCGATGTCGACGAGTCGATGGTGGTCGAGTCGTGGATCCCGGTGTACGCGGGAGCCAACTGGCACGAGCGGGAGACCCACGAGATGTTCGGCATCGGTTTCGCTGGGCATCCCGACCTCCGCAACATGTACCTTCCCGGCGATTTCGAGGGCTACCCGATGCGCAAGGACTTCCCGTTGCTCGCCCGGATGGTGAAGCCCTGGCCGGGAATCGTCGATGTCGAGCCGATGCCGGTCGACGACGATGGTGAGGAGGCCGAATCATCATGACGATGCTCTCCGAGCGCCAGCAACTCTCGTACATCGCCTCTCAGGCGGCCGATGCTCGACTGAACGTCGAGCTCGAGACCGAGGGCATGACCCTCAACATCGGTCCGCAGCACCCGGCCACCCACGGCACCCTTCGCATCATCGCCCGGCTCGACGGCGAGCAGGTCATTTGGGCCGAGCCGTCAGCCGGCTACATGCACCGCGGCTACGAGAAGTTGACCGAGGTGCGCACCTTCCCGCAGGTGACCAGCCTCATTAACCGCATCGACTGGCTCGGGAGTTTCGCCAACGAAGTGCCCTTCATCCTCGCTGCCGAGAAGTTGATGGAGATCGAAGCCCCGCCTCGGGCGCAGCACATCCGAACCATCCTCTTCGAGCTCTCCCGGATCGCGAACGTCGGCCTCTTCCTCGGTGACCTCGGAGTGCAGATGGGCGCGATCACGCCGGTGTTCCTCGCCTTCCGCGACCGCGAGTACGTCCTCAACCTGATCGAAGGCGCGACCGGCGGTCGGTTCCATCCCAACTTCGACCGGATCGGTGGCCTGAAGGACGATCTGCCGCAGGGTTGGATCGACGAGACCCGTCAGGTGATGAAGAAGCTGCGCGGCTTCTGCGACGAGATCGAGGACCTGCTCTTCGGCAACGAGATCTTCCAGAGCCGCACCCGCGGTATCGGGGTGATCCCGGCCGATGTCGCCCGTCAGTACGGGCTGTCGGGCGCCAACCTCCGTGCCTCAGGCGTCGACTGGGACCTTCGGCGTGACCAGTCGCTCCCGATGGCCTGGGACAAGGTCGACTTCAAGGTGTGGACGCACCCCGATGGCGACTCCTGGGCACGCTGCTGGGTGCGCCTGCAAGAGGTCCGCGAATCAACGAAGATCGTCGACCAGCTCCTCGACACCATGCCGGCCGGTCCGGTCATGGCGAAGGTGCCGCGCATCATCAAGGTGCCCGAGGGCGAGGCCTGGGTATCGACGGAGAACCCCCTCGGGGAGATGGGCTACTACGTCGTCTCCAAGGGTGATCTCGGGCCGTTCCGGGTGAAGATCCGCTCGGCCTCGTTCAACAACATCTCAATCACCCCATGGGTACTCAAGGGTGTGTACGTGCCCGACATCATCACCATCCTCGCGAGCCTCTACTTCATCCTCGGGGACATCGACCGTTGATCGCCCAACTCGCTGTTGAGATCCCCTATTGGGGGCAGTCGCTCCTGCGCGTCGTGGGCGGCCTCGTGGCCGTGCTGTTGCCAGCCGGAACGATCGTCTACCTCTTCCTCTTCAAGATGATGTCGTTCATGCAGAGCCGTCTCGGACCCATGGAAGCTGGTCCGTTCGGCTCGATGCAGCTCTTCGCCGAGGTCGGCAAATGGCTGCAGAAAGAGGACATCGTCCCCGAGAACGCTGACGCCCGCATCTACAAGATCGCTCCGATCATCGTCCTTGTGTCGACCTTCCTCCTCGTGGTGGTGATCCCGTTCGGGCCCGATGCTTGGTTCACGAACTTCTCGGCTGGGGTGTTCTACGCCCTGGCGATCGGCTCGGTCTCGGTCATCGGCATTCTCGTCGCGGGATGGTCGAGCGCGAACAAGTACTCGCTCCTCGGTGGGCTCCGCGCCGCTGGGCAGCTGATCGCTTACGAGCTGCCGATGGTGCTCGCTGTGGTCGGAGTGGTGATCCAGGCCGGATCGATGAACCTGCAGGACATCGTGATGGCTCAGAACACCGGCGAGATCTTCGGGTGGTCGGGAATCGGGTTCCCGTTCGTGCTCACCCAGTTCGTCGGCTTCCTGATCTTCATGATCGCCGTTCAGGCCGAGCTCACCCAGGCGCCGTTCGATATGCCGATCGCCGAGTCCGAGCTCGTCTCCGGGTACATGACCGAGTACTCGGGGTTCCGGTTCCTCATGTTCTTCATCGGTGAGTTCGCGACGGCGGGTGTCTTCGCGCTCATCGCGTCGGTGCTCTTCCTCGGCGGATGGGGCATCCCCTTCTCGTGGTTCGGTTGGGAGACCATCGATCAGGTCGACAACTGGATGAACATCGCGGGCCCGCTGATCATGTTCACCAAGATGATGGTGCTGACCGGCATCATCATGTGGGTCCGCTTCTCCTATCCGCGCTTCCGCGAGGACCAACTCCAGCGGTTCGCGTGGAAGGTGCTGATCCCCCTGTCCCTCGCCAACATCGCGGTGACCGCGATCGTGAAGGTGGTCGTCTGATGCCGAAACTCCCCGGTCTCATCAAGGGTCTCGGAGTCACGATGGGCACGCTGGTGCGCACCGTCAAGGACGGCGCGAACACCGTGCAATACCCGCACGCCAAGGAGAGCCCGCCCGTGCGGGCCCGCGGCGTCATCGCTCTTCGAGAGGACAACTGCACGGCGTGCATGCTCTGCGCGCGGTCCTGCCCGGACTGGTGCATCTACATCGAGGCCCACAAGCAACTCGCCCCACCGCGCCGCGCCGGCGGCAAGCCGCGTCAGGTGAATCACCTCGACCGCTTCGATATCGACTACGCGCTCTGCATGTACTGCGGGATCTGCGTTGAGGTGTGCCCCTTCGACGCCCTCTTTTGGAGCCCGGAGTACGAGTACTCCGAGCCGCGGATCGCCGATCTGCTCCACGACAAGACGAAGCTCGGCGAGTGGATGGAGACCGTGCCGGAGGCCCCCGCGCTCGAGGTTGGAGCGGAGAAGAAGAAGTGAGCGCTCTTCTCGCCTCCGAGGTGAACGTCGCCCAGAACGTCGGCTTCTACATCATCGCCGCGTTGATGGTGTACGGCGCTTTGCGTGTGGTGTCGACGCGCAACGTCGTGCACGCCGCGCTGTGGCTCGTCGTGGTGCTCGGTGGGGTGGCCGCCCAATACATCCTCGCCGCCGCTGAGTTCGTCGCGGTCTCGCAGGTGATGGTCTACATCGGGGCCGTGATGGTCCTCTTCCTCTTCGGCATCATGCTCACCCGCGCCACCATTGGCGCCGAGTCCGACCTGAACAACCGTGGATGGGGGATCGGCATCCCGGTCGCTGCGCTCCTCCTCGCCGTGATGGTGTGGGCGATCATCGACGAGTTCGGCTCGTCGATCATCGAGGAGCCGGCTCAGCCGATGCCGACGACCGCCCTCAGCGATGTGTTCCTCCGCGAGGGACTCGTCCCGTTCCTCGCGCTTTCGTTCGTCTTGCTCGCCGCCGCGATCGGCGCCATCGTCCTGGCGCGGAAGGACTGATCCCGGTGTACGCGGCCAACTTCTTGCTGCTCGGAGCCGTGCTGTTCTCGATCGGCGTGTTCGGGGTGATCGCGCGGCGCAACGCCGTGATGGTTCTCATGTCGATCGAGCTGATCCTGAACGCGGTCAACATCAACTTGATCGCGTTCGCGTTGATGAACGACTCCGCCGAGGGGCACGTGTTCGCCCTCTACGTGATCGCCGTCGCGGCCGCCGAGGTCGGCGTCGGTCTGGCGATGGTGCTCATGATCTACCGCAACCGTCGATCGATCGCCCTCGATGAACTCTCGGAGATGCGCGGATGATGCTCGCCGCCTCCGCCTCAACGGGCTGGTTCCTTGAGAACGCCTTCCTCATTCCGCTGATCCCGGCGATCGGCTTCGCGATCATCATCGGCTTCGGCCGGCGCCTGCCGAAGGGTGGCAGCGAGGTGGGCATCGCCTCGATGGCCCTCTCGCTCGCAATTGCGATCGGAGCCACGGTGCAGTGGATCCAGCGGGTCGGTTCGGTCGACGAGGGCTCCGGAGAGCACGCGCTTGGCGGGGTGTTCGGGTTCGCCCGAAGCGTGTTCCCGACGGCCACCGAGGGTGGCCACGGTGGCGAGGCGTATGTGGAGCCCGTGATCCGGTCGTGGACCTGGTGGCAGTCGGGGGGCCTCGAGTTCGGCCTTGGTCAGCACATCGACGGCCTCGCCGTGATGTTGTTGCTGCTCGTCGCGTTCATCTCGCTCCTCGTGCAGATCTTCTCGACCGAGTACGTCGCTGGTGATCGTCGGTATACGCACTTCTTCGCGGCGTTGACCCTGTTCTCGGCGGGCATGCTCGTCATGGTCTTGGCCGAGAACATGATCCAGCTGATTCTCGGCTGGGAGATCATGGGTCTCTGCTCGTTCATGCTCATCGGTCACTGGTGGGAGGAGGAGGCGAACTCGCGCGCAGCGCTGAAGGCCTTCTTCACCGTCCGGGTGGGCGACATGGGGCTGCTCGTCGGCACCGCCGTGATCTTCTTCGGCGCGAACCAGTGGGCGGTCGAGAACGGTTCCAACGGCTTCTCGATCCAGGCGATCTCCGGTTGGGCGATGTCGGGTGAGGCCTCCACCAGCGTGCTCTTCTGGGGCGCGGTGGCGCTGTTTATCGCCTGCATTGGCAAGTCGGGCCAGTTCCCGCTCCACACCTGGCTCCCCGACGCGATGGCCGGACCGACCCCGGTGTCGTCGCTGCTGCACTCCTCGACGATGGTGGTCGCTGGCGTCTTCTTGGTGGCCCGCCTGTACCCGGTCTTCTACACCGGCTTCGATATCGGCGGCACGAACGTGAACCTGATCGCCGTGATCGGGGCGATCACGATCGTCATCGCCGCGGCGTTGGCCTTCGTGCAGAACGACATCAAGAAGGTGTTGGCCTACTCGACGGTGTCTCAGCTCGGCTACATGATGCTCGGGCTCGGGGTGGGCGCCTGGCTGCCCGCCGTGTTCCACATCTTTACGCACGCCTTCTTCAAGTGCTGTCTGTTCCTCGCCGCCGGCTCAATCAGCCACTCGGGCTCTCACCACTCCTTCGACATGAAGAAGGACATGGGCGGGCTGTGGCGCAAGATGCCGATCACCGCCGGGTCGTGGATGATCTCGACGGCGGCGCTGTGCGGTGTCCCGTTCTTCTCGGGCTTCTTCTCGAAGGACGAGATCATCGACAACGCCCACAACAACGGGTACACGTTCTTCTATTACGTCGGTCTGGTGGGTGCTGCGATGACCGCGGCGTATATGACCCGTGCCACCTACCTGACCTTCTTCGGCACGGCCCGCGGGGCGGCTGCTGGGGAGCATCACGACGAGCACGAAGCCCACGACACCGCGGCGCATCACGATGATCACGACGCGGACCATGGCGCTCACGGCGCCGACCACCACGACGACCACCACGGAGCGCACGCCGGCCCGCATGAGTCACCGTGGCGCATCACCGCGCCGCTCGTGATCTTGGCCGCCCTCGCGATCGGCTCTGGCTACCTGAACGCGCCGGCGGTGGGAACGCATTACTTCACCGACTGGGTGGAGCCCCGCGGGGCAGCGGTCGAACTCGACGGCTACGCCTCCGATGAGGGGCACTCCGAGGCACTCGGCCTCGCCGCGCTACCGCGAGCCGAGGAGGGCTACTCCGAGGGGTGCGGTTACACCGACCCGTCCCCGGGAACCGTCTGCTACGCGCCGAAGCTCAACCATGCGGAGTTCTCCTGGGGTAAGGCGGCGCCGTCGATCATCCTGGTCGCGTTCGGAATTGGCATCAGCGCTTGGCTCTCCCTCGGAGTGTTTGGCGGGCGCCGCAACCCGTTCGTCGGGCTGACCCGACGGTTCGCCCCCGCGCGTTGGATCCACACCCTGCTGGTGCGCAAGTACTTCCTCGACGATCTCTACGAGCGCGTCATCGTCCGTTCGGTGGCCCACCCGATCTCGAAGGCGGCCTACTGGGTGAACCAGAACATCCTCGATGGCGTGGTCAACGGCGTGGGCAAGTCGGGTCGCTCCGCGGGCGACTGGGTCTACCGAAACGTCGACCAGCGTGTGGTCGACGGGGCAGTGAAGGCCTCCGGGGTGGTCGCGAGTGAGTCCGGTCATGCCCTGCAACCGATCCAATCCGGTCGTGTCAATCAGTACGGCGCGCTGCTCTTCGGAGCGGCGACCGTCGGCGCGATCCTCCTCATCCTCCTCAACATCTAAGGCAACCGAAGGGTCTTCGATATGCAGACACTCACCAACGACAACTGGCTTCTGACCGTCGGGACGTTCCTGCCACTCGTCGGCGTCGCGTTGATGATGTTCGTCCCGGCTTCGGACGAGCGCGCCCACAAGCAGATCGGCATCGTCACCTCAGCGGCGACGCTCGCGGTCGGCATCTGGACGCTGCTCCGATTCGACTTCGACCAGAGCGAGAAACTGCAGTTCTTCGTCGATAGCGAATGGATCACCGTCATCCACTCGAACTACACGATCGGCCTCGATGGCATCAGCTTGCCGCTCTACGTCCTGTCGATGGCCGTGACCCTGCTCGTCATGATCTACACGTGGGACAACATGCCCGACGCTGGGAACCCGAAGTCATTCATCATGTTGATGCTCGTGCTGCAGGTCGGTATGGCGGGCTCCTTCATCGCTCAGGACCTCATCCTCTTCTTCGTCTTCTTCGAGGTGGTCCTCCTGCCGATGTACTTCATGATCGGCGTGTGGGGAGGCGAAGATCGCCAGTACGCCTCGCTCAAGTTCTTCCTCTACACGATGTTCGGATCGGCGTTGATGCTGGTCGCCTTCCTCGCCCTGTTTTTCCAGACCGGGGCCGAGTCGTTCTCCTTCCACCATCTCGCCGAGGCCGGCGCGCTGATCGACCGCGATGTGCAGGTGTGGATTTTCGCCGGCATGTTCATCGGCTTTGCGGTGAAGGTGCCGATGTTCCCGTTCCATACCTGGCTGCCCGACGCACACACCCAGGCGCCGACGCAGGGCTCGGTGATCCTGGCGGCCATCCTGCTGAAGCTCGGCACCTACGGTTTCGTCCGCATCGCGATCCCGATGCTCCCGCAGGGCGCGAAGGCCTGGGCGCCGGTCATCGGCATCCTCGCGGTGATCGGCATCATCTACGGCGCGCTTGGATGCCTCGCTCAGACCGACATGAAGCGCCTCATCGCCTTCTCATCGGTCGCGCACATGGGATTCGTCATGCTCGGCATCTCGACGCTCACCGAGTTCGGTATCAATGCCGCCCTGTTCGGCATGGTCGCCCACGGTCTCATCACCGGGATGCTCTTCTTCCTCGCTGGATCGGTGAAGCACCGCTACCACACCCTCGAGATCAACCGCCTCTCGGGAATGCTCATCCAGATGCCGCGCCTCGGCTGGATCCTCGGCTTCGCGGCCATGGCCTCGCTCGGCCTCCCCGGCCTCGCCGGGTTCTGGGGCGAGTTCCCGGCGATCCTCTCGGCGTACAACCCGAACTTTGGTCTCGACGTCACCCTGTACCGCACGCTCATGGTGATCGCGGCGCTCGGAACGGTGCTCGCCGCCGCCTACCTGCTGTGGCTTTACCAGCGCACCGCTTTCGGTCGTCCAAACCCCGAGTTCGCCGGAACACACTCGGTTGGGGCCGCCGCGGCCGACGACCACCACGGCGCCGATATCCACGACGTGACCCCGATCGAATGGATCGCTTGGACTCCGTTCCTCATCGCGATCGTCGTGTTCGGCGTCTACCCGCAGCTGATGTTCGGTGTGATGGACCCGGCGGTTACCGCCCTCGTTGAGCGGGTCGGAGCCGGCATCCCGTGATCACCGCCCTCTTGGCCCAGGCCTGGCAGGCCCCGACGATCGACTGGCACGCGATCGCCCCCGAGCTCGTACTCGTGGCTGGCATCAACCTCGTGCTCTTCATCGACCTGTGGCTCGACGAATCGAAGAAGTGGGCTATGGCCACCCTGTCCGGGATGGTCCTCCTCGGCGCTTTCGTTCCGGTGGTCACCCTCGCCGTAGTCGGCGGCGATGTCCGCGACGCGATCTTCGACGGCCGCTACATGATCGATGAGTACGCGCTGGTGCTGAAGGGCCTTTTCCTGCTCGTCGGCTACGTCGTGGTGCTCATGAGCCAGACCGAACTCGAGGAGGGCGGCTACTACCAGGGTGAGTTCTACGTGCTCCTGCTGGTCAGCGTGCTCGGCATGGTGATGATGGCCTCGAGCCGCGACCTGCTCTCGGTGTTCGTCGCCCTCGAACTGCTCTCGATCCCGGCCTACATGATGGCCGCTTGGCGTAAGCGCGACCCGAAGTCGAACGAAGCCGGCGTGAAGTACTACCTACTCGGGGTCTTCGCCTCAGGCGTGCTCCTCTACGGCATGAGCCTCCTGTATGGCACCACCGGCACGACGAAGTTGACCGAGATTGGCGCTGCCCTCGCCATCGGCGATCCGAGCGTCATGCAGGTGCTCGCGGTCGTGCTCGTAATCACCGGCTTCGCCTTCAAGATTTCCGCGGTGCCCTTCCACACCTGGGCTCCCGACACGTATCAAGGGGCGCCCACCCCGGTGACCGCCTTCCTGTCAGTGGCGTCCAAGGCCGCTGGGTTCACCGCCCTGCTCACCGTGCTCTACCTGGGTTTGTACGGCGCGACTGGGGTGCACGAGCCCTACATCTGGGTGCTGGCCGCCCTCACGATGACCATCGGCAATGTCGTCGCCCTGCGGCAGACCAACATCGTCCGCATGCTCGCCTACTCCTCGGTGAGCCAGGGTGGGTTCATCCTCATGCCGCTCGCGGTCATGGCCACCGATGCCGCCGAGTCGGCCTTGCGCGCCGTGGTGATCTACCTACTCATCTACGCCTTCTCGAACCTCGGCGCGTTCTGCGTGATCATGGCCGTGGCGCGAAAGACGCGCAGCGGCGAGATCTCCTCGTTCGGCGGCTTGATGGGCTACGCCCCTGGCCTCGGTGTGCTGATGACGGTCTTCCTCGCCTCCCTCGCCGGCATCCCGCCGCTCGGTATCTGGATCGCGAAGTTGCAGTCGTTCCGGGCCCTGATCGACGCCGGTTCGACCGCGGCCTATGCCCTCGCTGTGATCGCCGCGGTCAACACCGTGATCGCAGCCGCCTACTACATGCGTGTGCTGCGCCAGATCTGGATGGCTCCGGCCCCCGATGGCGACACCAGCCCGGTCGTGGTGCCTCCGCCGATTCGGCTGGCCCTTGCGATCACCGCTGGTGGCACGGTGGTGCTCGGCATCCTTCCGGGTCTTGTGCTCCGCTTCGCCGACCTCCCCGACCTGACCGGCGCTCTCGGGTTCTGATTCGATGGCCTCGGGGCCGATGCCCTTCGAGGCCTTCATGGCCGAGGCCCTCTATGGGCTCGGCGGGTTCTATACCTCCGGTGGCCGGGCTGGTCGACGAGGTGACTTTCTCACCTCCCCGGAGGTAGGTCCGCTCTTTGGAGCGGTGATCGCCAGATTCCTGGACGCCGAGTGGCGTCGCCTCGGTCGACCCGACACGCTCGTGGTGCACGAGGTGGGCGCTGGTCCTGGCACGCTCGCGCGGACGGTGCTCGCGGCTGAGCCCGACTGTCGCGACGCTCTCGACTACGTCGCTGTGGAACTCTCAGAGAGTCAGCGAGCCTCGCATCCCGAAGGCATCAGATCACGCGGCGAACTCCCCGATGGTCGCCTCGAGGGTGTGGTGCTCATGAACGAGTTGCTCGACAACTTGCCGTTTCGCCTCGCAGTTCACGATGGCGCCTGGCGAGAGGCGTTCGTCGACGCGCAGGGAGATGAGGTGCTCTCCGCCCCGTTCGATCCGGTGCCCGCCGTGTTGCCTGCCGATGCGGCGCTCGGCGCGCGTGCGCCACTCGTCGACCGCGCGGCGACGTTCCTCAGCGACACGATCGAACGACTCAACGGCGTGCTCGTCGCCATCGACTACTTCGCGCCGACCACCGCGGGCCTCGCATCGAGGCCCTGGCGCGAGTGGTTACGCACCTACGCCGGGCATGAGCGCGGCCGTCACTATCTCAGCGAACCTGGGAGCCAGGACATCACCTGCGAGGTCCCCCTCGACCAACTGCCCGAACCAGAGGCGCTCCGAACGCAGGCGCAGTGGCTCGAACTCCACGGGATCACCGGGTTGGTCGACGAGGGTCGTCGGTTCTGGGAGGAGCACGCCTCCGCTCCCGACCTGACCGCGCTGCGGATGAGGTCGCGGATCTCCGAGGCCGAGGCGCTTACCGATCCGAGCGGACTCGGTGCCTTCCTCGTCGCCGAGTGGCGAGGTCGCGCCTGACCGGCCGGGGAGGCGTCCCGGAGCGTGCTCTATTGTCGGGGGCGACCAACGGGAGGCGAACATGACCGAGCAACCGACAGGCCACGACGCGATCGACTCGTTCTCGAACGAGAACCGCACGTTTCCTCCCCCCGCTGAGTTCGCTGCCGCCGCGCGCGTCAGCGATGGGAGCCTCGCCGCCGAGGCTGATTCCGATCCGGAGGCGTTCTGGGCCCGTCAGGCCCGCGAGTTGATCGACTGGCAAGTGCCGTTCGAGTCGGTGCTCTCCTGGGACCTGCCGAACGCTCGTTGGTTCGACGGAGGTCGCCTCAACGTCGCCGAGAACTGCCTCGACCGTCATGTTCGAGCGGGCCTCGGCGACCGGGTGGCGATCCACTGGGAAGGTGAGCCGGGAGACACCCGCACGATCTCCTACTCCGACCTGCTCGACGAGGTGTCGAGATTCTCGAACGTCCTCCGGTCGCTCGGTGTCGGTCGGGGTGACCGGGTCAACATCTACTTGCCGATGATCCCAGAGGCCGCGGTCGCGATGCTCGCCTGCGCCCGAATCGGCGCGGTGCACAGCGTGGTGTTCGGAGGGTTCTCCTCTCAGTCGCTGATCGATCGCATCAACGACGCCGAGGCGAAGATGCTGATTACCGCCGATGGCGGTTATCGGCGTGGTGAGGTGTTCCCGCTGAAGCCCGCCGCGGACGAGGCGCTTGGTGCAACCCCGTCGATCGAGAACGTGGTCGTCGTGCGGCGCGGCGGCAACCCGGTCGACATGGTCGAGGGTCGCGATCACTGGTACCACGACCTGATGGAGGGTGCCTCGGTCGATTGCCCACCCGAGCCGATGGAGTCCGAGGACTTGCTCTTCCTGCTCTACACCAGCGGCACGACTGGGAAGCCGAAAGGGATCATGCACACCACCGCTGGGTACCTGACCCACGTGACCTACACCCACCGGTACGTGTTCGATCTTCGCCCTGAGAGCGACGTCTACTGGTGCACCGCTGACGTCGGTTGGATCACCGGCCACTCCTACATCGTCTACGGGCCCCTCTCGAACGGATGCACCCAGGTCATGTACGAGGGGGTGCCGAACCATCCCGGCAACGACCGGTTCTGGGACATCGTCGAGCGATATGGCGTCACGATCTTCTACACCGCTCCAACTGCGATCAGGACGTTCATGAAGTGGGGCGCTGAGGAACCGGCCCGTCACGACCTCTCGTCGCTTCGACTGCTCGGCACGGTGGGGGAGCCGATCAACCCCGAGGCGTGGATGTGGTACCACGAGCACATCGGCGGAGAACGCTGCCCGATCGTCGACACGTGGTGGCAGACGGAGACCGGCGGGATCATGATCAGCCCGCTCCCGGGCTCGACGACCACCAAGCCCGGTTCGGCGACCTTCCCGTTGCCGGGGGTCGGCATGGAGGTGGTTGACGACGAGGCGAACCGGGTCGAGCATGGCGGCGGGTACCTCACGCTGACTCGACCCTGGCCGGGGATGCTCCGCGGCATCTGGGGTGACCCAGAGCGGTTCCGCGAGACCTACTGGAGTCGCTTCCCGGGGCGTTACTTCGCGGGTGACGGCGCGCGACTCGATGACGACGGTTATGTCTGGTTCCTCGGCCGAGTCGATGACGTCATGAATGTGTCGGGCCACCGGATCTCGACCACCGAGGTCGAGTCCGCGCTCGTCTCCCACCCGTCGGTGGCGGAAGCAGCCGTCGTCGGGGCGAGCGACGCGACCACCGGACAGGCGATCTTCGCCTACGTGATCGCTCGAGGTGGGGCCGAGGTCGATGTCGATGCGCTCCGCGCTCACGTTGCGAACGAGATCGGTGCCATCGCGAAGCCGAAGGCGATCTTCGTCACTCCCGACCTCCCGAAGACCCGTTCAGGCAAGATCATGCGGCGGCTGCTGCGCGATGTCGCCGAGGGCCGGAACCTCGGTGACACGACGACCCTGGCCGACGCGAGCGTGGTCGGCGAGCTGCAGCGCCGCGCCTCCGAGGCGTCCTCGGAGGACTAAACCGGTCAGTCGCGGAAGTTCTGGAACTGGAGGGGGATGCCGAGATCGGCCCCCTTCAAGAGGGCGATCACCGCTTGGAGGTCGTCGCGCTTCTTGCCGGTCACCCGAACCGACTCACCCTGGGTCTGGCTGGACACGCCCTTCGGCCCCCCCGACTTGATGAGTTTGTTGATCTCCTTCGCCTTCTCCGAGGAGATGCCCACCTTGATCGTCACAACCTGACGGACGGTGTTCTGCGAGGCCTCGGCGACGTCGCCGTAGTCGACGCCTTTCAGCGAGACGCCTCGCTTCACAAGGCGCTCCTCGAGCACCAGGCGCAGGGCGGCGAGACGGTCCTCGCTGACGGTCTGAAGGGTGAGGACCATGTCGTTCTGCTCGATGGTCGAGTTGGTGTTCTTGAAGTCGAAGCGGGTGGACACCTCGCGCTGGGCCTGATCGACCGCGTTGCGAACCTCCTGCGCATCGACCTCGGAGACAACGTCGAAACTCGGCATGGAGGGCAGGGTACCCGGGTGGGATCGGTCCGACAGCCGGTACCATCGCGGAGCGACTCGACGAGTCGACACCAGGGTCGGTGCCCGAGCGGCCAAAGGGAGCAGACTGTAAATCTGCCGGCATTGCCTTCGGAGGTTCAAATCCTCCCCGGCCCACACAATCGAGATGTGACTGCTTCGGCTCCGCCGGAACAGCCCAACCCCATGACGACCCGGCCGGAGCAATCCGACCGGGTCGTCGTGATTCCGGGTTAGAGCACGAGTTGCATGACGGCGACGTCGAGCCAGCGGTTGAACTTGCGGCCCACCTGACGCTCGATGCCGACCAATTCGAACCCGCAGGCCGCGTGGAGGGCCCGCGACGCGGTGCCCGAGGCCTCAATTCGCGCGACGACACTGTGGAACCCTGACTCCTCGGCGATTCCGCAGACCCGCTTGAGCAGGAGGGAGCCGACCCCACGGCCGTGGGCGGATCGGTCGACATAGACCGAGTCCTCGACGGTGGTGTTGTAGGCAGCACGTTCCTTGTATCGCGAGAGGGCGGCGAATCCGAGCACACCGTCGGGCCCCTCAGCGACGATCGCGCTGAAGGCTCCCGATCGGTCCTCGATCCAACGTTCCTGCTCAGCGAGCGACCGCGGCACCAGGTCGAAGGTGGAGACCGTATTCACGACCTCGTGGTTGTAGATCTCGGCGATCCGGGCGGCGTCGGCCACCGTCGCGAGGCGTATCCCTGGAGGCTGCTCAGGCACCGGGCGGAGGGTAGCGGCGTCACGCTCGCAGCGAGTGGGGCCCGGGTGGGAACCGTTGAGCGACCGATACACTTCCCGACCGGTCGTGGCCAGCCACGTCCAGCGCCCTCTTAGCTCAGTCGGCAGAGCACAGCCATGGTAAGGCTGGTGTCGTGGGTTCGATTCCCACAGAGGGCTCGACCAGACGGTCGATCCCCGGATCGGCCGGGGCAAGCCCCGGCGGCGTAGCTCAGTTGGTCAGAGCATCCGGCTCATAATCGGAAGGTCATCGGTTCGATCCCGATCGCCGCTACGACAACCTGTCAATACAACACCTCGGAGAAGGAAGAGAAATGGCGAAGGCGAAGTTCGAGCGTACGAAGCCTCATGTGAATATTGGGACGATGG
>JAFMMJ010000098.1 GCA_017859785.1 Ilumatobacteraceae bacterium | reverse complement strand
CGGCGGCGATGGCTGAGGTGCCCGTCATCGCTGGCTGAGCTGAATCAGCGAAAGTCCCGGCTTCGCGATCCCGCCACCACCGGCAGTGGGTCGATGCGCTCGGCCACGATGTTGACGACACCCTCGGCTCGCTCGAGACGGCCACGCACCACCAACGCCGCCGCTGAACGGGCTGCCGACCGGTAACGCTTCCAACAACCGACCGAGACGACCACGTTCACGAGACCGGTCTCGTCCTCCAGGTTGATGAACATCGTCCCCTTGGCTGTCATCGGACGCTGTCGATGAGTGACGACACCGGCGACCACCACGGTGCGATCGGGTTCATGGGTACGCAGCCCCTCGGCGGTCACCACTCCGAGCCGCTCGAGTTCCGTCCGCACGAACACCGTCGGGTGACCATCGGGTGACACCCCGGTCGCCCAGAGATCAGCGACGGATTCCTCCACCGGGGTCATTCCCGGCAGACGCGGCGACCGGTCGCCGGTGACGATGCCCGGCAGGGTCCCCGGTCGACTCCGCGAGGCCGCGCCCGCGGTCCAGATCGCCTCACGGCGCTCAAGACCGAGGGCCTCCCCGAACACCCCAGCGGTCGCCATGGCCTCGAGATGAGCGAGGTCGAGGTCGGGCACCCGTCGAACGAGATCCTCCATCGAGGTGAACGCGCCGCCGTGCTCACGCTCAGCCACGACCGATTCGGCCAGCGACGAACCGAGTCCCCGCACCGAGGACAGCCCGAGGCGCACCACCGACCCGTTCTCCTCGAGGGTCGCCCCGGCCAGCGAGGCGTGCAGGTCAGGGGTGCGCACCTCGACCCCGTGGCGACGGGCGTCGCGCACCAGGGTGTGCGGCGACCAGAACCCCATCGGTTGAGCGTTGATGAGCGCCGCGCAGAACGCCGCCGGCTCGTGGTGTTTGATCCACGATGAGGCGTAGACGAGGTAGGCGAACGACACCGAGTGCGACTCGGGGAAGCCGTAGTTCGCGAAGGCGCGCATCTTCATGTAGATCTCGTCGGCCACCTCCACGGTGATGCCGCGCTCGGCCATCCCGCTGTAGAGGCGTTCACGGAGGCGCTCCATGCGAACCGTCGATCGTTTCGATCCCATCGCCTGACGAAGTTCGTCAGACTCGGCGGCGGTGAACCCAGCGACGTCGATCGCCATCTGCATGAGCTGTTCTTGGAAGAGCGGCACCCCGAGCGTCTTCGCGAGGGAGTTCTCGAGCAGGGGATGCAGGTAGGTGACCGGCTCGAGCCCGTTGCGGCGACGGATATACGGGTGCACCGAGCCGCCTTGGATCGGCCCGGGTCGAATGAGGGCCACCTCGACCACCAGGTCATAGAACCGTCGCGGCTTCAACCTCGGCAGGGTCGCCATTTGGGCCCGCGACTCGACCTGGAACACCCCGACGGTGTCCGCCCGGCAGAGCATCGCGTAAACCTCGTCCTCTTGGGGGATGGTGGCGAGGTCGACCTCGTAGCCGCGGTGCTCAGCGATGAGGTCAACCGCGAGATGCAGGGCCGAGAGCATGCCGAGGCCGAGCAGGTCGAACTTGACGAGGCCGGCAGCCGCGCAATCGTCCTTGTCCCACTGAAGCACCGATCTCCCCTCAGCGCGGGCCCACTCGACGGGGCACACCTCGATGACCGGCCGATCGCACATGACCATGCCCCCCGAATGCACGCCGAGATGCCGTGGCGCTCCGCGGAGTCGAGCAGCGAGTTCGAGCACCTCGGCGGGGATCGAAGTGCCGGCCTCGGCGGTCGCGGTGAGCCCACCCCCGCGCTCGACCTCCCGCGACCAGGCGTCTTGTTGTCCGGGTTCGGCTCCGAGTGCTTTGGCCGCGTCACGCACCGCCGACCGCGTTCGGTAGGTGATGACGTTGGCGACCTGCGCGGCGTGGTGTCGTCCGTGACGCTCGTAGACGTATTGGATGACCTCCTCGCGGCGGCCGGACTCGATGTCGACGTCGATATCGGGAGGTCCGTCGCGATGCGGGGAGAGGAACCGCTCGAACAACAACCCGAGTGAGACCGCGTCGGCCGCGGTGATGCCGAGCGCGTAGCAGACCGCCGAGTTCGCGGCGCTGCCGCGGCCCTGGCAGTAGATGTCGTTGCGTCGGCAGAAGTCGACGATGTCCCAGACGACGAGGAAGTAGCCGGCGAAGCCGAGTTGTTCGATGAGCGCCAACTCGCGATCGATCGTCGACCAGGCTCGAGCGCGGAGGGAGAGATCCTCTCCACCAGACGGTCGAGTGCCGTAACGGCGATGCCCGCCCTCCTCAGTGAGTCGACGGAGGAATCCCATCTCGTCGAGTCCGTCGGGACAGGGGAAAGGCGGGAGCGACGGGGCGACAAGGGAGAGATCGAAAGCGGCTGCTCGGGCGATCTCGACAGTGCGCTCGATCACACCCGGATACCTCGCGAACCGTCTCGCCTGCTCCGCCCCTGACCGCAGATGAGCGCCGATCCCCCCGGGCAACCACGGGTCAGCCGAATCGAGACTGCGGCGCGCCCCGACGGCGGCGGCGACCGCGGCGAGATCGGCATCGGCGGGGGTGGCGTGATCGACATCGTTCGCGGCGACGCACTCCACACCGACCCGATGGGCGATCTCCACCAGGGCGTCGTTGCGGTGGTGGTCGATCGGATCGCCGTGATCCCAGATCTCAACGAGCACCCGGTCGCGACCGAAAGCGCTAACGAGTCGCTCCAGTTCGGCGCGCGCCGCCGCGGGACCGTCGGTCATCAGCGCGCCGGGAACGAGCCCGCTGCGCCCACCGGTCAGCACCCAACACGACCCGGCGACCGTCTCGGCGACCTCCTCCAACTCGAAGACCGGTGCGCCCTTCGACCCGGCGAGTTGGCCGAGGGAGAGGGCGCGGGAGAGGCGGGCGTAACCGGGGGTGCCGTCGGCGAGGAGGACAAGTCGCCCCCCGGGGCGTAGTCCCCGAGAGGCCCGAGCCGTCTGAGTTGGCGCGATCTCGGCGCCGAACATGGTGGCGATCCCCATCTCTCGAGCTGCCTCAGCGAAGCGCACCACCCCGTAGAAGCCGTCGCGGTCGGTGATGGCGAGGGCTTCGAGCCCCAACCGAGCCGCCTCGACCACCAGCGCCTCAGGATGCGAGGCCCCTTCGAGAAAGGAGAAGTTCGATCGGCAGTGCAATTCGGCGTAGGGCACGCCTTGAGGTGCCGGGCGGTGGTCAGGAGCGCTGAAGGGCTGCCGTCGCCGACTCCAAGCCGGGGCATCACCGCCCGCGTTCCATGACGGGGATCCGACGGGGCGACCGTCAGGGCCGACACGACCAGAGAGACGGGCCTCGAGCTCGCTCCATGTCCACTCCGGGTTGGTGAATCCCACCGCACCAGTATCGAACATATGTTCGATACTGGCAACCGGATCTATCCGTCAGGGTCGAGATGCCGAAGCAGTGAGGCCAACCGAGGGTCATCGGCTCGTTCGATTGCAGAGGGCCAGTCGAACCAGGCGACATCGGGGCTCTCCCCTTCGGGTGGGGCCGGATCGAGATCGGGGGCGCCGAGGAGGTAGCGAAGGTCGAGGTGGGTGTGTCCGCGGCCGCCGGGATGGACGTCGACGTGCACCAGCCGCGGAGCGACGTCGTCGCCGGGCATCTCACCAGCCTCGGCGATGAATGAGACCGGCAGGCCGGTCCCCGTGACGAAAGAGACCGGCAGGCCGGTC
>JAFMMJ010000097.1 GCA_017859785.1 Ilumatobacteraceae bacterium | reverse complement strand
GCCGTCGCCGTCGCCGTCGGACGGATCATCGAAGAGGTCATCGAGGTCGCTGACGTCGATCGAGTCACCGGCGCCGTAGTCGCCGACTGAACCGGAGCGGGACGACTCGGTGCGTGGGACCTCACCGGTGAAATCCTCCACCTCGGAACCGCGCTCGTCACCCGGGTCAGCGATCTCGTCGAGGAGACCGTCGTCGGCCCCGCCGTTGGTCTCGGAGCCTCCCATCGGGCTCACTCCTCCTCGACGATCTCGGCGTCGATGATGTCGTCATCGGAGCCGTCGGCGCTTTGACCTGAGGCGGACGTGCCGGCTGCGTCGGCATCGCGGGAGGCCGCCTCATAGAGCTTCTGGCTGAAGGCCTGGCTGGCCGACATGAGCGCCTCGGTCGCGGCCTTAATCGCGTCGTTGTCGTTACCGGCGAGAGCGGTCTTCAAGTCGGCGAGCGGGGTCTCGACGGCGGCGCGCTCCTCCTCGGAGACGCTCTCACCTTGCTCTCGGAGCACCTTCTCGGTCTGGTACACGAGCGAGTCGGCCGAGTTGCGAATCTCGGCTTCCTCGCGGCGCGCGCGATCCTCTTCGGCGTGCGCCTCGGCGTCCTTGACCATCTGGTCGATGGTGTCCTTGTCGAGAGTGGACTGACCGGAGATGGTGATCGACTGCTCCTTGTTGGTGGCACGATCCTTCGCCGACACGTTGACGATGCCGTTGGCGTCGATGTCGAACGTGACCTCGATCTGCGGGACTCCGCGAGGCGCGGGCGGCAGGTCGACGAGCTGGAACTTGCCGAGGGTCTTGTTGTAGGCGGCCATTTCGCGCTCGCCTTGCAACACGTGGATCTCAACCGAGGGCTGCATGTCGTCGGCGGTGGTGAACACCTCGCTCCGCTTGGTGGGGATGGTCGTGTTGCGCTCGATGAGCTTGGTCATGACGCCGCCCTTGGTCTCGATGCCCAGGCTGAGCGGGGTGACGTCGAGCAGGAGCACGTCCTTGACGTCGCCGCGGAGCACACCGGCCTGAACGGCAGCGCCCATGGCGACGACCTCGTCGGGGTTAACCGTCTTGTTCGGCTCCTTGCCGGTGAGGCTGTGGACGAGGTCGGTCACGGCCGGCATGCGGGTGGAACCGCCAACGAGGATCACGTGGTGCAGGTCGCCCTTGGAGAGACCGGCATCCTTCAGGGCCTGCTCGAAGGGGATCCGGCAACGCTCGATGAGATCGGCGGTCATCTCCTGGAACTTGGAGCGGCTGAGCGACTCGTCGAGGTGGAGGGGACCGTCGGCGGTGGCGGTGATGAACGGCAGGTTGATTTGGGTCGACTGGACCTGGCTCAACTCGATCTTGGCCTTCTCAGCGGCTTCCTTCAGGCGCTGAATCGCCATGCGGTCGGACGACAGATCGACGCCCTGAGCGTTCTTGAACTGCTGAACGAGCCAGTCGATGACGCGCTGGTCCCAGTCGTCGCCACCGAGATTGGTGTCGCCGTGGGTCGACTTGACCTCGAACACGCCGTCGCCGATCTCAAGGACTGACACGTCGAAGGTGCCTCCACCGAGGTCGAACACGAGAACGGTTTCGTCCTCGGCGCCCTTGTCGAGGCCGTAGGCGAGGGCAGCGGCCGTCGGCTCGTTGATGATGCGCAGCACCTCGAGGCCCGCGATCGTGCCGGCTTCCTTGGTGGCGGTTCGCTGCGCGTCGTCGAAGTAGGCCGGAACGGTGATGACGGCCTGGGTGACGGTGTCACCGAGGTAGGCCTCGGCGTCGCGCTTGAGCTTCATGAGGGTTCGCGCGGAGATCTCCTGCGGGGTGTACTGCTTGCCATCGATGTCCTCGCTCTTCCAGTCCTCGCCCATGTGGCGCTTGATGGAGCGGAAGGTGCGGTCGGGGTTGGTGATGGCTTGGCGCTTGGCGACTTCGCCGCCGAGCACCTCGCCCGACTTCGAGAACGCGACGACCGACGGGGTCGTGCGGGCTCCCTCGGCGTTGGGGATAACGGTGGGTTCGCCTGCTTCGAGCACGGCGACGACGGAGTTGGTGGTTCCGAGATCGATTCCGACGGCCTTTGCCATGTCAGTAACTCCTTGGTTCTGGGGGTGAGTGCCCTCAGACTACGGAGCGTTCAGGCTGATGCCAACATCAGAATAAGAAAAACTAAGTCGCAATGACTCAACTTTTCTCTGATGACACGCTAGGTCAGGTGCTCTGGTCCGAAGGAATCGGGCAGGAGGTCATCCATCTGATACGTCGCCCGCAGTCCGTCGGGGCCACAGGCGAGAACACGGGTCGCCGGGGTCGCGAACTCTCGGATCTTCTGGCGGCAACCCCCACAGCAGGTGGCGAGCGACTCAGAGTCGCAGATGGTCAACAGCACGTCGATCTCGCGCTCCCCTGCCGAGGCCATCGCAGCGATCGCGCTCGCCTCAGCACACCACCCTTGCGGGTACGCGGCGTTCTCGATGTTGGCGCCGACATACAGGGTGCCCGAGGAACTGATGAGGGCGCAGCCGACCGGATACCGCGAGTACGGCACGTGGGCGTTGGCCTGAACGGCTCGGGCGGCCTCGAAGAGTCGGCGGGTGCCCTCATCCATGGCTTCGATCGGAACGGTCTCGCTGTGCATCGCTCCATCTGATCACACCGACGGCTCGCGATGCTCCGTACGCCAAGTGGGGTGCCTAGTCTCGGACCATGCGTCTCGGACTCATCGCCGCTGCCCGAATCACCGACCCCGCGCTCGTCGCCCCCGCCCGCGAACTCGATGATGTGTCGCTCACCGTGGTTGGTGCCCGTGATCTCGCGAGAGCAGAGCAGGCGGCGGCCGACTGGGGCGTCAGTCGCGCAGTCGGCTCTTACGAAGAAGTGATCGCATCCGACGAGGTCGACGCCGTCTACATCGCGACCCCCGCCGGCCACCATCGCCATTGGACCATCGAGGCGCTCCGCGCTGGCAAGCATGTGCTCTGCGAGAAGCCGTTCGCGTCGAACGCGGAGGAGGCCCGCGAGATGGTGGCGGTTGGACGCGAGACCGGTCTCATCCTGATGGAGGCGTTCCACTGGCGCTACCACCCGATGGTCGCGCAGATGCAAGCGATCATCGACTCGGGAGCGATCGGCGAGGTCGAGGGTGCCGATGCGGCGTTCGATCTGCCAGAGGGAGAGATCGGGATGGGTGACATCCGCTGGGATCTCTCGATCGGTGGCGGTTCACTCATGGACCTCGGCTGCTACCCAGTGCAATGGCTCCGGTGGCTGCTTGGCCCGACGCCCGAGGTGGTGTCGGCTACCGCGGTGTGCCCGGTGGATCGGGTCGACGGTCATATCCAAGCCGAGCTTCGCTGGTCCGACGGACGCTCCGCAACACTGTCGTCGTCGATGATCGAGCCGAATGGCCGGACAGATGTGCGCATGTCCGTCTACGGCTCGGAGGGAACGATGATCGCGATGAACCCGCTCGCCCCGCAAAACGGCGCGTCGATCACGATCGAAACCGACTCAGGTCGCGAGGTCCACGAGGTCGACTCATCGGCTACCTACCTGCACCAGCTCGTCGCCTTCCGAGACGCCGTGGCCAGCGGAGTGCACCCAGTCACCTCCGGAGATGACTCCATCCAGAACATGGAGGTCATCGACGCGATTTACACCGCCGCCGGAATCGGACCTCGTCCTTCCGTCACCGGCTGACCGTCTGTATCTCGTCGACGGGGAGC
>JAFMMJ010000039.1 GCA_017859785.1 Ilumatobacteraceae bacterium | reverse complement strand
CCTGAGTCGCGGGCGGCCATGGCGATCTGCTCGGCCCCGTTCGAATGACCGTCGAGTCCGGGCTTTGCGATCAGCACCCGGGGCGGCCCACCGGGAAGGGCGCGCACCCGCTCTGCGATCGCGGCCAATCCACCTGCTGCACCGGAGGCCGATGCGATCCCTGTCGGCGCGCGGAACTCTCCGAACACCTCGCGCATCACCGCGCCCCATTCACCGGTCGTGCCTCCCGCTCGGGCGAGAGCGACCGACGCTTCCATGATCGACCCATCTCCTGAAGCGGCCGACCGGAGGTCGGCGAGGGCTGCGTCGACCGCAGCCTGATCGCGGCTCGCGCGCCAAGACGTGATGTCGTCAATCATCATCTGCTCTACCGCCGGATCGACCCGGAGGATCGCTTCGGACCCGCCGAGCGGCGCGGTCTCGCTCTCGGTGAACCGGTTCACTCCAACGACGACCTGATCACCCGCTCCGATCCGCCGTGTTCGATCGGTCATCGAACTGACCAGCCGCGACTTGAGCGTCTCGATCGAGGCGAAGGCGCCACCAAGCGCCAGAACGTCGTCGAGTTCGGCCTGGGCGGCCTCACGCAGTTCCGTCGTCATCGACTCGATGACATGCGATCCGTCGAAGATGTCCTCGTACTCGAGCAGATCGGTCTCGTAGGCAAGTACCTGCTGCATGCGCAGTGACCACTGCTGATCCCAGGGGGTCGGCAGACCGAGCGCCTCGTTCCAGGCCGGGAGCTGAACGGATCGCGCTCTCGCTCGTTTCGACAGCGTGACCGCCAGCATCTCGAGGACGATCCGCTGCACGTTGTTCTCGGGTTGCACCTCGGTGAGTCCGAGGCTGTTCACCTGCACCCCGTAGCGGAACCGAAGCGCCTTCTCGTCTGTGATGCCGTAACGCTCACGCCCGATCGTCTCCCACATCTCGGTCATGGCTCGGAGCTTGCACACCTCCTCAACGAACCGGATACCGGCGTTCACGAAGAACGAGATCGCGCCAAACACCTGCGTGAACTCGTCCTCCGGAATCCGACCCGACTCGCGCACCGCATCGAGCACATCGATCGCGGTCGCCATCGCGTAGGCGATCTCCTGAACCGGGGTGGCTCCCGCCTCCTGCAGGTGGTACGAGCAGACGTTCATTGGGTTCCAGAGCGGGGCGTGCTCGTGGCACCAGGTGATCATGTCGACGATGAGCCGGCGCGAGGGCTCCGGCGGGAAGATGTATGTACCTCGGCTGAGGTACTCCTTCACGATGTCGTTCTGCGTCGTGCCTCGCAGCGCCGCCGCATCGACGCCTTGCTCCTCGGCGTTGGCGACATAGAGCGCGAGCAGCCACGCTGCCGTCGCGTTGATTGTCATCGAGGTGTTCATCTCTCCGGGCGGGATGCCGTTGAGGAGCGTTCTCATATTGCCGAGATGCGCGACGGGCACACCGACCTTGCCGACCTCACCGGCCGCAAGTTCGTGGTCCGGGTCGTAACCGGTCTGCGTCGGCAGGTCGAAGGCGATCGATAGACCCGTTTGACCCTTGGCGAGATTGGTCCGGTAGAGCTCGTTGGACTTCTCGGCGGTCGAGTGCCCCGAGTAGGTCCGCATCATCCAGGGGCGATCGGGCTCACCTCGGGTACTCACGACGCGACCGCCTCGTGGAGCAGGTCGAGGTAATCCGGCCGGTCGATGTCGACCGCGCCGAGGGACACCAGGTGGTCGGTGGTCCACTGCACGTCGAGAAGTGTGCCACCGGTCGCGTTCAGCCAGTGCACGAGGTGGACGAGCGCGACCTTCGAGGCGTCGGTCGCCCGGTGAAACATTGACTCGCCGGCGAAGAACCCGCCGATGCGCACGCCGTACAGTCCTCCGACCAACTCATCGTCAAGCCAGGTCTCAACGGAGTGCGTCCAGCCCATCTCGTGGAGGTGCGAGTACGCGTCGATGAACGCTCGGTTGATCCACCCACTCGGTCTCCTCGGGTCGGCGCAGGCCTCCATCACCTCGGTGAATCGAGTGTTGAAGCGGACCTCGTAGCGACGGAGGCTTCGCCGTAACGATCGCGACACCTTGAGTCCGTCGAGGGGGAGGATCGCACGTGGGTCTGGGGAGAACCAACCGATCCGCCGGCGGTCGATCGGCATCGGGAAGAGCCCTGCTCGATACGCAGCCAGGATCGTTCCGGGTTCCAGATCCGCGCCGATCGCGACCATGTCGGTCTCATCGGTTGGTCCGGCCGTGGGCATGGCCCACTCGCTCGGCTCTGGTTCGACGGGCCGTCGCAGCACTGGGAGCGCGGCGGTCGGGATCAGCGGGTCGTCAGAGAATCGATCACCGTTCACGTTCCGTACTCCAGGAAGCCTCGGCCCGTTTTGCGACCGAGGTGACCGGCGGCCACGAGCCGTCGCAGTTCCGGATGAGGGAGGCTCGCCGGATCTCCGGTCTCGCGATGAAGGGTCTCAAGAATCCGGAGCGTCGTATCGAGGCCGATGAGGTCGAGCAGCTCGAATGGCCCCATCGGGAAGTTGCAACCGCCCCGCATGGCTCGGTCGACATCTACCCGGTTGGCCACGCCGCGTTCGGCGAGGGCGATCGCCGCGTTCAGATAGGGGAAGAGCAACGCGTTCACCACGAACCCCGCCCGATCGGCGACTCGGATTGACTCCTTGCCGCAGTCCGCGGCGAAACGCTCCACCAGCGCGATGGTCGACTCGGCGACGGTCACGGGAGTCACTATCTCGACGAGTGGCATCGCGGTCGCCGGGTTGAAGAAGTGCAGCCCGCACACCCGGTCGGGTCGCGTGGTAGCCACGGCGAGCTCGACGACGGGGAGCGTGGAGGTGTTCGTGGCGATGATCGCCGATGGATCGAGAAGCTCATCGAGTTCGCTCACGAGTCGCCGCTTCACCTCGAGGTCCTCGATCACCGTCTCAAGCACGAGTTCACAGGCCGCGAGTTCGCCGAGATGGGAGGTATGGCTGATCCTGGAGACGGTTGCGTCGGCCTCGGTGGCCTCGAGCCGACCCTTGTCGACCGACCTTTGCAGCCTCGAGGCGACCTGAGCGACGACTGCGGCCGCGCCTTCCTCGGTTCGCGCGCGGACGATGACCTCGAAACCGGCCGAAGCGACGACTTCGACGATGCCGGCACCCATGATGCCCGAGCCGACCACTCCGACTCTGGTGAGACCTGACCCGCCCGCCATGGGGGCAACCTAGTTACCGATCGGTAAGCAGCGACGAGTCGGGATGAATCGGCTCGGGTCAGTCGGGTCGGCGACGTAGTGTCGGCGATTGTGAGCGGAGTTCTCAGTGGCACGATCGCACTGTTCGGGGGAGGCCCCTTCTCCGCGAACGATGAGTTGGATCAGGTCCTACTTGCTGGGCGCTCTCGGGTGACGGTGGTCCCGACGGCTGACGCCTTTGAGCGTCCCGCCGAATTGATCGACCGTGCGCGTGTCTGGGGCGAACGACTCCGTGTCGAGGTTGACCCGCTCATGGCGATCACCCGACCGGATGCCTCCAACAGCGATCTCGTCGCGATCGCCGAAGGGTCCGAGGCGGTGTGGCTCGTCGGTGACTCGCCGATCCATCTGCGGACCGTCATGACGAACACGCCGCTGTGGACGGCGATCACCGGTGTCCTCGAACGCGGCGGTGTGCTCGCGGCAATCGCGGGAAGCGCTGCGGCGCTTTGCGATCCGATGACCGATCCTCGAGGAGGCGCGCTGACGATCGGCCTCGGTCTGGTCTCCCCATTCGCTGTCTTCACGGAGACCGAGACGTGGACGCCGGAACGTCTGCAACGCGCCCGTCAACTCGCGGGTGATGTCGCGGTCGCGGAGTTGCCGACTGGTTCGGCGATCGTCGGTCGCGGCGATGGCGCGAGCCGTGTGTGGGAGACCATCGGGTCGGTCACCCTCCACGGCGAACTGCCGCGCTGATTCCTCACCGCCAGGCGAAGACCGGCTGCTCGAGGTGATCGACCCGCCGGTCGGTCTCACCATCAAGCCCGACCCAACGGAACTGGACCAGCACCGCTCCGGTTGGGGCGTGGATCAGGTCGTTGCCGAGTGGCACCTGCACAACTGGACGGTCGCTCTCGGGAATGTCCACGTAACGAGGAGAGTCGTCTCGGCACAGGTTGTGGAGCCCGACCCGAAAGACCGCCTGCACCTCGGCGGCCGCGGGACGGAGGTCAGGATCCGACTCTCCCCAGACGACGACCGGGGTGATGACATACCCCGAGCGGGTCGGGTAGTCGTCGAGCAGGCCGAGCACCGAGCTCTCTTCGAATCGGATGCCGAGCTCTTCATCGACCTCGCGCAACGCCGCGTCGATCGGCCCCTCCCCGTGATCGAGCCGGCCGCCCGGAAGCGCCCATTGGGCCGCGTGGGAGTTCAGACGAGCGGCCCGTCGACAGAGCAAGAACGCCGCTCCGCCCGCCACACCCACCATGCGACCGTCGAGGCCGGCCGTGTCGCCGGGCACCATGTCGAGTGAGGTCCCCTCAGGGAGGGTGGGGTCTCCGTCGTGTTGGATCGGATCTGAGTCGCAGATGACGATGGCGACTGCGGCGTGTCGCCGTCCGTCGAGCTCGTGGCTCAGGCGGCGGTGACGAGAGAGATTGTCGGAGATCCGATCGCGAAGGTCGTCGTCGAACGCGAGCACGAGGAAACCTTCGCAGGTCGGTCGAGGCTTCAGCGATACGCGTTGGTGATCGGCACTCGTCGGTCGCGGCCGAACGCCTTACGGGTGACCCGCACGCCAAGTGGAGCCTGACGCCGCTTGTACTCAGCGATATCGACGAGGCGAGTCACTCGGCGGACGATGTCTGGGTCGAATCCGGCTTCGATGAGCTCGTCGGTCGTCATGTCGCGCTCCACGTAGCCCGCCAAGATCTGATCGAGCACGTCGTACGGCGGCAGGCTCTGATCGTCCCGTTGATCCGGTCGAAGCTCGGCGGACGGCGGTTTGTCGATGACTGACACCGGAACTGTCTCGCGTGCGTCGCGCGCGTTGACGTACCGACATAGGTCGTAGACGCGGGTCTTCAGTAGATCCTTGATGACCGCGTAGCCGCCGACGGAATCGCCGTAGATCGTGAAATAGCCAACGGCGAGTTCACTCTTGTTACCGGTGGTGAGCACCATCCACCCGAACTCGTTCGACAGGGCCATGAGGATCTGCCCACGGCACCGCGATTGGAGGTTCTCCTGGGTGAGACCTGCCTCGCGCTCGGTGAACGACTCCTCGAGCATCGATTCGAAGGCGCTGAACGCTGGTTCGATCGAGATCGTCCGGATATCGACCTCGAGGTTCGCGGCCAGCAGGTGGGCATCGCTCAAGGAGTGATCGGAGGAGTAGCGCGAGGGCATGGCGACACCGTGTACGTGATCGGCGCCGAGGGCATCCACCGCGACGCAGGCGACGAGGGTGGAGTCGATCCCTCCGGAGAGACCGATCACCACATCGGTGAAGCCGTTCTTCCGGCAGTAGTCGCGCGTGCCGAGCACGAGTGCCTCGTAGAGCTCGGCGTCTCCGTCGATGGCCGGTGCGATCGGGTCAGTCACGGTGGGCCGCGGGGCCTCCTTCGCGCCGCTCACCTGAACCACCGGTAGCGATGCATCGCCGGAATCGTCGGCGACCTCGATGTCGACCACGCGGAGGTCTTCGATGAACAGCGGTGACCGCGCGACGAGCACCCCGGTCGCATCGACGGCGAAGGATCCGCCATCGAAGACGAGCTCATCTTGACCGCCGACCTGATTCACGTACACCACTGGGCATCCGAGCTCGCGGGCCCGCCCCGCCATCATCTCCTCGCGCTCGGTGTCCTTGTCATGGTGATATGGCGACCCGTTGATGCTGACGATGACCTGCGCGCCTCCGACAGCGAGGTCGGCGTGAGGTCCGATCGACCCCCACATGTCCTCGCAGATCGACACGGCGACGCGGACGCCGGCAACCTCGAAGAGTTCCAGAGGCGCGTCCCCGGAGCGGAAGTAGCGGCGCTCATCGAACACCGCGTAATTCGGTAAATCGCGTTTGTCGTAAACGCCGACCACCGAGCCGTCGCACACCACCGCCGCGGAGTTGAGCAGGGCTCCCGGCGTGCCGGTCACCGTGCCGATCACTGCCGGGCAGGTCCCGATCCCGTCAGCGAAGCGCCGCAGGGCCGCATCGATATCGGCGACGAAGCGCGGCTTCAGCAGCAGGTCCTCCGGCGGGTAACCGCAGATCGCTAACTCGCCGAACACGACGAGATCCGCGCCGAGATCAACCGCCGAGGCGTACATCTCGAGGGCCCGATCGACATTGCCCCGCAGGTCACCGACCACCGGGTTCATCTGAGCGAGCGCGATCCTCAACCCGGCCACGCCCTCAGGCTAATGAGCGTCCCGCCAGCCGGCTCCTCGACCGTCACCGAGGCGTTCGATCTCAGGAGTACTGGTCGAGGATCGAGGTCTCGGTCACCCGGGCGAGTCGCTCGCGGATTTGTTGGGCGAGCGCATCGTTGACCCCGTCGACCTCAGCGAGTTCCGCGACCGTGGCCCGCTGCAGCCGGGCGAACTCGCCGAAGTGGTTGGCGATTCGACACGACAGCTCATCGGGGAGTCGGTTCACGCGGCGCAGGACCCGGAGGCCTTTCGGAGCGAGCTCGAGGTCGAGGTCGGACAGGTCGCCCCGATGCAGGGTGCTCGCGACCACGCGCAGATCACGAAGACCGTCGTCGTCGAGTCGGGACAGCTCGGCGAGCGTGTCCTCGGCGTCGCGGGCCATTGGGAGGTAGTCGGCGACGATCAGATCGAGTTGATCGTCGATTTCCCCGTAGAGCTCGTCGAGCTGAAGGCGAAGCAGCCGAGCGTCGACACCGAGCTCGATGATCAACACCTCGATCTCGTCGGCGATCCGATGCACCATCTCGCCTCGCTGCATGACGACTGCGACATCGCGAACCGTCACGACGTCTTCGAACTCGAGCGCGGTCAAACTCGCGATCGACGACGAGAGCCGTTCGGAGTAGCGCTCGAGGGTCTGCAACGCCTGGTTCGAGCGGTCGAGCAGGCGACCGGTCTCTTGGAGCTGATGTTTGCCCCCTCCGGCGTACACGTTGATGACACCCATTTCCTCGGATGCGCTCACCACCGGCACATCGAGCGATCGGGCGACCCGTTCCGCGGTGCGATGCCGGGTCCCGGTCTCACTCGTCGGCACGGTCGGTTCGGGCACGAGGTGGACGTTGGCTCGGGCGATCCGGCCTCCGTCGGAGGAGATGATGATCGCGCCGTCCATCTTCGCGAGCTCAGAGAGCCGTTGAGGTGAGAACGGGGCGTCGACGAGGAACCCGCCAGTGCAGATCGAGAGCACCTCGGGTTCGTCGGAGAGCACGAGCAGCGCGCCCGCTTTCGACCGAACCACCCGATCGATCCCGTCGCGGAGCGGGGTGCCCGGAGCGACCCGCGCCAGAGCGAGCCGGAGCGGCTCATTGGCAGGTGGATGACGCTCCGGCATGTGTGGAGTGTACGGGCCGTTCCGCGGCGCCTTCCTGCGGGAGGCGCTGTGATCAGACGATCAGATCAGCAGCAGCCAACGCGGCGGCGATGTCCTCGACGCGGACGAGCCGGGAGGACGCGTCGTCGGAGGGCGTGCGTTCGGGAACGAGGATGCGGTCGAACCCGAGCCGTTCCGCTTCAGCGAGACGCCGGTCGGGGCGCGAGGCCTGACGGATCTCACCGCCGAGGCCGACCTCTCCGAACACGGCGAGACCGGAGGGAAGTGGACGGTCGACGATCGCCGAGACGATGGCGAGGGCGATCGCGAGATCGACACCCGGCTCGGTGAGACGGACTCCGCCGACGGTCGACACGTAGACATCGTGCTCGTGTACCGGCAGACCGGCGTGGCGGTTGAGCACGGCGAGCAGCAGGGCAAGTCGGGCTTGGTCGACTCCTTGGCTGGTGCGGCGCGCAGGCACACCGGGCGGCGCTGGGGTGGTCAGCGCTTGGATCTCGACCACGATTGGCCGGCGACCCTCGAGGGTGGGGGTGACCACTGAGCCGGCCACACCGACTCGACGATCGGCGAGGAAGAGATGGCTGGGATCGGCGACACCGCGGAGGCCATCACCGGTCATTTCGAACACGCTGAGATCGTTGGTGGAGCCGAAACGATGCTTCACCGCGCGAACCAATCGGAGGGCGTGGTGACGCTCGCCCTCGAAGGTGATCACGGTGTCGACGAGATGCTCGAGCACCCTCGGCCCGGCGAGATCACCTTCCTTGGTGACGTGTCCGACGAGCACGACAGGGAGATCACGCCGTTTCGCCTCGGCCACGAGTCGCTGCGTGACCGCTCGGACCTGGGCGACCGAGCCAGCGGCCGAAGGGAGTGACGGGTCAGCGACGGTCTGTACCGAGTCGACGATCATCAGCGTGGGGGAAACCTCCTCGATGGCCGCGAGAGCGGAGCCGAGGTTGGTCTCGGGCAGGAGCCACAGGCTCTCGGAGGTGGAGCCGAGCCGCTCAGCGCGATGTCGAACCTGCTGGGCGCTCTCCTCGGCGCAGACGTAGAGCACCGGGCCAGACCATGAGTGCGCCACCTGGAGCAACAGAGTGCTCTTGCCGATACCCGGCTCACCGCCGACCAGGGTGACCGAACCGGGCACCAGACCACCGGAGAGCACACGGTCGAACTCGGCGATCCCGGTTGGCCTCGGTTCGCCCGCGATCGCATCGACCTCGCCGATCGGCACCGGACGCGAACCAGGGCCAACTGGCGCGACGGGTTGATCGCCGCCGGAGGACACAACCTCCTCGACGAGGGTGTTCCACTCACCGCAGCCGGTGCACTGCCCCGTCCACTTCGGATGATGGGTGCCGCAGGTGGAGCACACGTGCGCGATTCGGGGGCGACTCACCTGACCATTCTGGCCCCACGGTGTGGCACCGGTAGGGTGCGGGCATGCCGACTCCCTTCCCGCCGTTCGACGGATCCGCCCCCCGCCAGCAGAAGTTCTCCGAGCCGCCCGAGATGGGCATCGACTCCTCGAAGCGCTACAGCGCCACCATGACGGTGTCGATCGGAGGCGAGACGATCGGCGACTTGGTGATCGCCCTCGACGCGGTCAACGCGCCGGTGACGGTCAACAACTTCGTCTTCCTCGCGCTCAACCACTACTTCGACGGGATCATCTTCCACCGGATCATCAACGGGTTCGTCTGCCAGGGCGGCGACCCGGGCGGCACCGGCACCGGTGGCCCCGGCTATCGATTCGCCGACGAGCTGCCGAAGCCCGGCCAATACCAGCTCGGATCGCTCGCCATGGCCAACGCCGGCCCGAACACGAACGGCAGCCAGTTCTTCCTCATCAGCGGACCGAGCGGTGTGCAACTTCCCCCGCTCTACAGCCTCTTCGGGCAGACCGTGAAGGGCCTCGAGCTCATCGACCGGATGCAAAACGTGCCGACCGGCCCCGGCGACAAGCCGACCACCCCGGTCGTCATCGAGTCGGTCACCATCACTGTCGCCGACTGATCGCGACTATGGGCGGCCCCTCCGTCCATCTCGACATCGCCCAAGCGCGTCGTCTCGCGCTCGGCGCTCAAGGGTTCGCTCGATCACGTCCGGCCGGCCGCGTCGACCGCCGCCACCTGCGTCGCGCCATCGACGACATGGGGCTCATCCAGATCGACTCGGTCAACGTGTTGGTCCGGAGCCAAGAACTCCCGCTCTTCGCCCGACTCGGCCCCCATCCACGCGACCTCATCCCCGCGGCGACCGCCGATGGGGAACTCTTCGAGTACTGGGTGCACGAGGCCTCTCATGTGCCGACCGCGCACCATCATCTGCACCGCTGGAAGATGGGAACACCCCATCGCTGGGGTGGCATCCGCCAGGTGGTTCGCCGTCGGCCCGACCTCATCGACACGGTCCTCAACCGCATCACCGAGGAGGGCCCCCTCACCGCCGGTGACCTTCGCCAGCGGCGCGGGCCGAAAGGACCGTGGTGGGATTGGGATGACGCGAAGGCCGTACTCGAGCACCTTTTCTGGGAGGGACGACTCACCGCCCGGCGACGCGAACGAGACTTCGCGCGCCTCTACGACCTTCCGGAACGTGCGCTGCCGACGGAGGTGCTCAATCGGCCGACCCCCGATGAGGCCGACGCTCGAGCCGAACTTGTGGCGCTGGCCGCTCGCTCGCTCGGCGTTGCGACGCTGTCCGATCTCGCCGACTACCACCGACAACGACAGTCCGATTGCAAGCCGATCGTGAGGCGACTCGTTGAAGAGGGGCGACTCGTCAAGGCCGAGGTGGAGGGGTGGGACGAGCCCGCCTTCGTTGATCCGAGCGTCACCTTGCCTCGGCGTATCGACACCTGCGCACTCCTCAGCCCCTTCGACCCAGTTGTGTGGAGCCGGCCCCGCGCCGAACGGCTCTTCGGATTCCGATACCGGATCGAGATCTACACGCCGGCACCGAAGCGCGTGTTTGGCTACTACGTGTTGCCGGTGCTGGTCGACGACCGTCTCGTCGGACGTCTCGACCTGAAAGCCGACCGGGAGGCGTCAACGCTCCGAGTGCTCTCCGCGCACGCTGAGGCCGGTGGGCTCGCCGAGCAGTCGGCGGGGCGAATTGCGAGAGAACTCGCCTCGATGGCTGAGTGGCTCGGCTTGGAACGTGTGGATGTCGTCGCCCGAGGCGACCTCAGTGAGCCGCTGCGTACGGCCGGTCGTTCCGCAACGCCCACCTGATCGTCCGAGTGATCAACTCGCCCGCCGGTCGAACAGCGAGTCGCTCGGTGACCGGGAGATACGGGATGAGCAGATGGCGCCTCGCCCACAGCGGCAAGAGGCCGACCGCGGAGGCGGCGAGTAGTCCGTACGCCGGACGACTCGAGAGGGGAAGCGGGGGTTCGAGCAGCAAGTAGCGGGTCGCCTCGCGAGATGCCTCGGTGGAGGCGAGTTCGGAACGGAAGGAGCGCAGCACCTCATCGAGTTCGGCGATGCTCGTCGGCGGGTCGATGACGCCGAGGCCACTCGCCACTCTCGACATCTGCGCGACGTACTCGTCGCGACCGGCAGGATCGAGCGGACGCTCGCCGTAACGGTCGTGGGCGGCGAGGAAACTGTCGACCTCAGTGGCGTGAACCCAGAGCAACAGGCGCGGGTCTCGGGCTGAGTACTCACGGCCGTCAGGGGCGGTTCCCTTCACTCGCTCGTGGATCCTGTTCACCATGGCGACGGCCTGCTCGGCCTGATCGGCCGGACCGAAGGTGGTCGCCGCGAGGAAATCGGCGGTGCGCTGCAGACGCCCCCACGGGTCGGCTCGGTAGTCGCTGTGTTCGGCCACCCCGGCCATCGCGAGCGGATGGATCGATTGGATGAGCAGGGCGCGTAGGCCGCCGATGAACATCGCCGCATCGGCGTGCACCCGCACCACGGCTGAGTCAGCAGCGAACCACCGCTCCCCGGGCGCTTCGAACAACTCGACCTGACGGGTCTCGGCGTCCTCCCCGACGATCCTCCCTCGGATCCGATCGGCCAGCCAGGCGCGAACCGCCTCGGCCGGCTCCGGGGAGATCGCGTTGGGGTCGCTCGCCGCGCCAGCGTCGTCGGCGTCAACCGATCCTGGATTCATGGTCATATGGTCCCACGGTCCCTCACTACGCTCGGAGTCGTGCCCGAGGAAAGCCCGGAGAGCTCCGCTTCCCAGCCGGTCAGGTGGCCGCCCCGTTGGATCGTCGCCGTCGTCTTCGTCTTCTGGTTGGGATGGCTCGGGTCCGGGGTCGCTGTCGACGTCTGGCATCGGATCTCGGGGCTCGTCCTGCTCCTCGTCATCTCGCTGTTTCTCGCCCTCGCCATCGAGCCCGGAGTCAACCGGCTTGGACGCCGCGGCTGGAGCCGAGGCCGGGCGACGGCGACGATCATGTTCGGCGCCATCCTCGCCATCGGCGTGTTCATCGGCGCCATGGGAACCTTGATCGGCACGCAGATCGCCGATCTGCTCTCCAACTCCGAGACCTACATCTCCGACACGGTCGACACGATCAACGATTGGTTCGGCACCGAGATCGACGCCGAGCAGGTGATCGCCGACTTCAACGACCCGAACGGCTCGGTCCAGCAGTTCATCGACTCTCAACAGGACGACGCGATCCGGCTCTCAGGTCAGGTGCTCAACGGGTTGCTCGCCGCGTTCTCCGTTCTGCTCTTCAGCTATTACCTCGTGGCCGATGGACCGCGGTTGCGGCGCACGATCTGCTCACGCCTGCCACCCGAACGCCAAGCCCGGGTGCTCTCGGCTTGGGAACTCGCGATCAACAAGACCGGCGGCTACCTCTACTCACGGCTGTTGCTCTCGCTGATGTCAGCGGTGTTCCACTGGGCGGTGTTCGCTGCTGCCGGGGTGCGCTCACCGGTTGCCCTCGCGCTCTGGGTCGGATTAGTCAGCCAGTTCCTTCCGGTCATCGGCACGTACATCGCGGGAATCCTGCCTGTGCTCATCACCTTCTTGGACTCCCCGGTGAGAGCGCTGATCGTGCTCGGAGTGATCGCGGTGTACCAGCAGCTCGAGAACTACCTGATCTCGCCGAAGATCACCGCCCGCACCATGGAACTGCACCCGGCGATCGCCTTCGGGGCCGCTCTCTCGGGACTCGCGTTGCTCGGTCCGGCCGGAGCGGTGCTCGCCCTGCCGACCGCCGCCATGGGACAGGCGCTCATCTCTGAGTGGGGTGCTCGACACGACGTCATCGACAGTCCGCTCACCGCCGTCTCCGAACCTCGACCCGTCGTCCGACGGGTGAGGCGGCGCGGTGGCGGCGAGGCGTGACCACCGGAATCGTCGCGGCCGTCGACCGCAACGGTGTCGACGAGTCGTTCCATCACGGCACCGTCGTCGTCGCTGACCCCTCGGGTTGCCGAGCGCTTGTCGGCGACATCGACACCGTGATCTACCCCCGCTCATCGCTGAAGCCGCTGCAGACGACGGCGATGCTCGATGCCGGGCTCCGACTCGACAGCCGAGGCCTTGCGCTCGCCTGCGCGAGTCACGATGGCTCTCCAGCGCACCTTGCGGTGGTGCGCGAGGTGCTGGCTAACGCTGGGCGGAGTGAGGCCGATCTCGCGACCACTCCCGATCTTCCCTACGACCGAGGCGAGGCCGAGCGTGTGCTCGCGGCAGGAGGCGGCCGGACATCGCTGCAGATGAACTGCTCGGGTAAGCACGCCGCGATGATCGCGACCTGCGTCGCCGCCGGATGGCCGGTCGATGGCCACTTGGAGCCTGACCATCCACTCCAGGTCCATATCGCGGCCACCGTGGAGCGGCTCACCGGGGACGTGGCGCACATCGGTGTCGACGGTTGCGGGGCCCCGACCCATGCGGTGCCGATCGGCGGTCTCGCCCTCGCGATATCTGCGATCGCCGCGGAGCGCGGAAAGGTCTGGTCGGCGATGACCGCGCATCCTGAACTGGTCGGAGGCCCAGAACGACCGGTCTCGGTGCTGATGCGCGCGGTGCCCGGACTCATGGCCAAGGACGGTGCGGAAGGCGTGTTCGTCGCCGGTCTGCCCGATGGTCGAGCAGTGGTGGTGAAGATCTCCGACGGAGCCTCCCGCGCGGCGGCGGTGGTCGCCGCGGCCGCACTCCGCACACTCGGGGTGGACGTGCCGGATGAGGTCGATGCGCTGCTCGCTCCACCGGTCCTTGGTGGGGGCCGTACAGTCGGACGGGTGAGGGCGCTGCTGTGAGTGGACCGGTCTTCGAGACTCTCGACGAGGTGACCTACGGGGAAGCTGAGCAGGTGTCGCCGTTGATTCGTCGGGTCATCGCGGAGAACCCGTCGAAGTTCACCTATCACGGCACCGGGACGTACATCGTCGGCCACGGCGACATCGTCGTCGTCGATCCCGGTCCCGATCTCGTGAGCCATCGCGACGCGCTCTGGAAGGTGGTCCGATCGGAGCGGGTGCGGGCGATCCTCGTCACCCACTGCCACTCCGATCACTCTCCACTCGCCGCCTGGTTGTCGGCCGAGACCAGCGCGCCGACCATCGCGGTCGGACCTCATGGGGTGGTCGAGAGCCCCGAGGGAATGTTCGATGGCGAGGAGGAACTCGGCCCGACACGCAAACCCGTCGAGGACGACGCGAGTGGAGATGGCGAGGCCGAGATCAAGATCGAGGAGTCGATCGATACGGAGTTCACGCCGGATGTCCACTGTGTGGACGGCGAGGTGGTGGTGGACGGCGCTGGTCTCACGATGACGGCCGTGCCGACTCCTGGCCACACCTCGAATCACTGCGCGTTCAGTCTGCGTGAGGAGGGCGCGCTGTTCACGGGCGACCACATCATGGGGTGGAGCACGACGGTTGTCTCACCTCCCGATGGAGATATGCGCGCCTATATGGGGTCGCTTCGCAAGGTCGCCGGTCGCGGTGATCGCTCGCTGTGGCCGACCCACGGCCCTCCTCGTTTCGACGCGGAGACCTATGTCGAGGCGCTCATCGCTCACCGCGAGTCACGTTCCGCGCAGATCATCGACTTCATCGACGCGAACGGACCGTCGACCGTTCCGGAGATGGTGCGCGTGCTGTACGCCTCGGTTCGAGAAGAACTGCATCGGCCGGCCGCGCGGTCGGTGCTCGCGCATCTCATCGAACTTGTCGACGACGGCCGAGTGCATATCGCTGACGGCGGTGGGCCGAGAATTAGCGCTCGCTTCGCTCGCTAGTCGAGGGCGCCGAGCGTCTCGAGCGCCTCGAAGACGCGGACGACGTCGGTGTGACGGGTGGTGAGCGGTGAGCAGCCGATCCTGATGATGTCGGGGTCGCGATAGTCGCAGACCACTCGGTGGTCATTCGCGAGTCGACGGTTGAGCTCGCGGGCGTCGGGGTGCTGAACGGCGACGTGGCCTCCGCGTCGAGTCTCGTCTCGAGGTGTCGGGGAAGTCAGTCCGACCGCGTCGACGCAAGCCAGTGCGAACGCTGTCAGCGACTGGGCCTTTTGTTCGATCGAAGAGATTCCGGCCTCGGCGGTGAGCGCGATTCCACAGCGCGCGGCTTCGAGGGCGAGGATGCTTGGGGTTCCGATCATCAGTCGGCCGATGCCGTCGCGCTGAAGCCAATCGGCATCCATACGGAACTGGTCGGCTTGGGCGAACCACCCCCGAACCGGGTTCGCGATCCGGTCGATGAGATCCCGCGACACGTAGGAGAACGCGGGTGCACCGGGCCCCCCGTTGAGGAACTTGTAGGTGCAGCCGACAGCGAGTTCCACACCGGCCGAGGGGAGGTTGAGATCGAGCACGCCGACGGCATGGGAGAGATCCCAGATCACCCGCGTGTCGTGCTCTTTCGCGCGCGCTGTGAAGCCGGCCAGATCGGCGATCTCAGCGGTGCGATAGTCGACGAGGGATCGCACGATGACGGCGCAGTCACCGATGGGGAAGTCGGGGTCGTCGAGGTCATGGCGCACCTGCCGGCCCGTCTGCTCGGCGACGCCTTCCACGATGTAGCGGTCGGAGGGGAACTCACCCGACTCAACGCCGATGAGATGTCGGTCGGATGCGAGATCGACGGCAGCGCGAACCAGTTGGTAGAGGTTGACGCTCGTCGAGTCGTGGACGACCACCTCGCCGGGGCCGGCACCGATGATCGGGGCGAGTTCGTCACCGACGTGGAGCGGAAGGTCGAGCCAGTGCTCCCACGAGGAGATGAGACCTTCCGCCCATTCTGTGGCCATCACCTCGTGGATGCGGTGAATCGTGCGACGGGGGGTCATGCCGAGGGAGTTTCCGTCGAGGTAGGCGAGGTCGGGGTCGTCGATGACGAACTCGTCGCGCCATCGAGCGAGTGGATCCCCCGTATCGAGTTCGACCGCTTGTCGTCGGAGGTCGTCGAGTCGACTCATCGGGCGTCCTTTGGGACTCGCGAGGAGAGCACTCCGTCGCTTTCGAGTCGGTCGATCTCCTCGGCGCTGTAACCGAGGCCGGCAAGTACGTGCCGGTTGTCTTCCCCGCGATAGCGGGGCTCGCCGGTCACGCCGGTCGTGCTCTCCGAGAACGTCCAAGGTGACTGCGGGACTCGAATGGTGCCGCCGCCTCGGTCGGAGACCTCCACCACCGCGCCGGTGGCGATCGCCCAGTCGGTGGCCGCGAACTCCGACACCGTTCGGAGTCGCCCGACAGCGAGTCGATGCCGCGAGAGGATCGCTTCGTAGGCCTCCGGGTTTGCGACCGATGCCGCGTGAGTCCGAATCGCTTCGATGATCTCTGACAGGTTGGCGAGGCGACCGGCGACGTCGGCGAACTCGTCCCGCTCGATCAGGTCGGTTCGGTCGATGGCCCGCATGAAGTACTCGAAGGTGCCCGCCTCGGCCGGATGGCCGCTGACGATCACGTCGGAGCCATCGCCGAGTCGAAGCACCAGGTAGTCGCCGGTGCCGAAACTTCGGATCACGCCATCGGGCACGGTGTCATCCCAGAGTGCGTCGTGGGCATGCTCGTTCACGTAGAGCATCGTCTGCGCCATCGTCACCTCGACGTGTTGGCCCTTTCCGGTGTTGTGCCGCTGGTTGATCGCGGCGAGCACGGCGACCGTCGCCTCAAGCGCGGTGTAGACGTCGGCATGGGAGTGGCGGTCGTTGGCGTAGTGCCCGCCGCGGGCGTCACCTTGGGAGCGGGTCAGGCCGGCTTCGGCTCCGACTACTGGGGCGTAGGCCCGTCGGTCGGACCATGGGCTCGATGCGCCGTAGCCGTTGATCGAGACGTAGACGAGTTCGGGACGCAGCGACCGAAGGTGTTCAACACCAAGGCCGAGACGTTCCATCACGCCCGGTCGGAAGTTTTCGAGGACGACGTCGCAGGTCGCGACGAGGCGTTCGACGATGGCGATCGCCTCGGGCTTCGAGAGGTCGAGGCTGAGGTTCGCTTTGCCGGTGTTCTGTTGGGCGTAATAGCTCGCGACGGAGTTTCGGCGGGGTTGGGTGAACCGGGTGATGTCGCCTTCGGGGGGTTCGATCTTGATGACCTCAGCGCCGAGGTCGGCGAGGGCGCGCGAGCAGTGCGGCCCGGCGAGCACTCGGGAGAAGTCGAGCACCCGGATGCCCTCGAGCGGTCGCGCCATGGGGCGATCTTGCCCGATGACGCGACCGCTGTGGGGATCAGAGGACGCCGTCGGTGATGGTGTAGGCGGTGCCCTGCTG
>JAFMMJ010000096.1 GCA_017859785.1 Ilumatobacteraceae bacterium | reverse complement strand
TCAGATGGTGATGTCGGCGATGACGTCGACGTCGGTGAACTTCACCTCAAGGGCCCGCTTCGCGAATTCCTCGCCACCCCGCTGAGTGATCTCGAGTTGATTGTTCAACTCCGCTTCCTCTGCTGAGTCGAAGAAGATGATCTGAATGACCGTGCCTGGTCGATTCCGGTCGAGACCAAGCACGGCTCGCCGTGCGTAGGTCTGTCCGCGCCCCTCCTCGGCGTACTCCTCGATGAGACGCACGGCCTCGGCCGGCTCCATCTCGAATTCCATGACCTGAACGAATGCCATTGGTTGATCTCCTCGGTGTCAATGGTTGATCGAAATCGAACGACTCAGCGGGTTGAACCCGTAGCCGGCCATACGGGACACGATCGACTCATCGGCATAGAGCGCGGCGAAACCCGCCATGTACTGATCGATGGAGTCGGTGTAGAACAGCGCCGCCCACGAGCCCGACAGTTCGCCGGCCGCGATCCAACGAATCATGCGCATGCCGTTCACGCCGGCGGCGGCGAGGATCGTGTGCACGTCGTCGTAGAAAGCGTTGGCACTTGACGGGTCGTAGTTCGACATGAGCGCGGAGAGCACCACGGTGAATGCTCCGTTGGGGTTCCCTCGCTCGGCGTCAACGATGCCGGTGCCGCGGAATGCGACGTCAACGGGCGTCGAGGCAAGGAACGCCGCGACTTCCGGGTCGGCGTAGAAGGCGCCGAGTCCGGCGACGCCCTGATCGACCGATGACCATCGGGAGCCGACGGTGAACATGCCGGTCTGCGAGCCCGAGGAGATGCCCTCTTGGACGACGACGTAGTCGGCGCCCGCTGCCTCGAGTTTCGGCCGGATCATTGAGCCGATCGAGGCAATGAACGCACCTCGGTCGGTCGGCTTGAGCTGGGTCGCAATCACGTAGGTCATCTCTCGGCCTCAGCTCTCTGCGTTGTTGGCCATGGCGAGAATGTCCTCGCGCGATAGGTCCATGTCGTGAACTGATGAAGCGTGGTCGCTCACCTGAGCGATCAGGCTCTCCTCGTCATCGGTCTGCACCACGGCTCCGCAGAAACACTTCACGGTGAATGTCATTGTTTGCTCCTTCGAACGTGTCGGTCGATTCGCCACACCCTGACATGTCGTCCTTGTCAACAACTTGCGGTCGAATGGAGAGACGGCCGTGGACGCGGGATGAACAGTCGGTCCGTCGCTTCAGGACCGAATTCTCACGAATTAGTATCCTGCGATGGCGCTCGAGGTGAAGCTTCTTGGAGACACGCACCTCACGTTCGAGGGCAAATCCATTGGCCCGTCTGATCTTCCTGGGCCGATCGGACGCCACCTGCTGACCAGGTTGGTGATCGACCCCTTCCCGATCGGCCGTGAGCGCTTGATCGACGATATCTGGGGAGCATCACCGCCTCGAGCAGTGGACTCGGTCCTGAGTGCCACGCTCTCGCGTCTGCGGACCGCTCTCAACGAGATAGGACTCGATGGCCGAGCGCTCATCGTCTCCAACGCGGGAAGCGTGAACTTCGCCCGACCCAAGGGCACCGAGGTCGATGTGGAGCTCGCTCATCATCACATCGACTTCGCTCTGCGAGATCTGCGGTCGGGTGATGTGCGAGAGGCACATCGACGGGCCACGATCTCCTATTCGATCTCTCGCCGCCCCCTACTGACCGGCTTCGAGCGCGATTGGCTCGACATTGAGCGAGACCGGATGTACCACGTGGAGCGCCGTTCTCTTGGCCTGCTCTGCGAGGTCGCACAGCGCGCCGGTCGACTCGAGGAAGCGATTCAACTCGGCCGCGAACATGTACGAATCGCCCCCTACGACGAACGGGCACACCGAGATCTGATCATCTCGCTCAAGGCCGTTGGCAACCATTCGGGTGCTGTCAAGGTCGACGCGGACTTCCGCGGGCGTCTTCGTGACGACCTTGGCGTCGATGCGAGTGCTGACTTCACATCCGCTGTCGCGGCTGCTGGCTGACTAGATCGCGTTGTACATCAGGCGGGTGCCGCAATTCCGGAGATCCGGGTAGGCAGCGGCGACCGCAGACATCATCGAGGTCCACCACTCCCCATCGACGATCGCGTCAGAGAATCGCCCGTGTGCCTCGAACGAGTCGAAGTCGACCATGTACTCAACGCGGTGGACATCGCCACCCGATACTGACCGCATAAGCCTCGGATTCTTCGCGCCGAGACCCTCATGAACTGGTGCGGCTTCGCGGGATCCAACGACGACTCCCTCAATCGCGGCCGGCGTCCCCTCCCATGTGGTGATCTGGGTAATGAGCATGAACCCTCCTTTAAGTGTGTGTGGAGAAACCATCCACCCATACCGCCCTTGTCATCGGCTTGCGAAATTGCTCGAGGACGCGGGCCCTCAGACAGCCGGCTGACGGAGCGGCACCCGGTCAGCCGCCGAGATCTGGAAGATCACCGCACCGATCACCAGCGCACCGCCGACAAGGGTCGCACCGGCTGGCGTTTCCCCGGGCCAGATCCACACCCAGAGTGGGGCGAGCACGACCTCGGTCATATTCAGCAGCGAGATCTGCGCCGTCGGCACCGAACGGTGTCCGAGATTGAACAGGGGCAGCCCGATACCGATCAGGATGAATCCGGCGAGGAAACCGATCGCAGCGTCGCGCACCGACATCGACAAACCGGAGCCGGTGAGCAGCACGGCGATGGTGATCGGGATCACCAACGAGTTCGAGATAATTGCCGGTATCACTGGGTCGACGTTCGGGGTTGAACGAACGAGAACGTTGTAAAGGCCGAGGATCGCCGGGATGACTGATGCGAGCAGGAACCCATCGACCTTGCCGGTGTCGATTCCGCGTAACGCCATCACCAGGATGCCGATCGCCGCGATGAGGATCGCGATCACTGTCGCGCGGTTGAGGCGCTCTCCGAGCATCACCCGACCGAAGAAGGCTCCCGACAGCGGTCCGGCAGCGAGCAGGAAGGTGACCGTGGCGACCGAGGTTCGGGTGAGCGCGAGGATGTACAGCACCGACATCGAGGCAAGCAGGACCCCAGCGAGACTGGTGCGCCAGCCGATCACGTGGAACGGAACGGGTCGGCGGCCTGCGCGAAGCGCCGTGATCACCAGCATCGCGGTCAACGCGCCAACAGCTCGCACGGCGAGGAACTGCCAATCGGTCGCGGAGTCGATCGCTCGAAGAAAGAGGGCCGTGAAACTGAACATCAAGCCCGACCCAGCACACAGCACGGCCCCGGTTCGATAGTCGAGTTCGATTTCTCCCGACCACACCGCGCCAATGCGCTTGAGCACGGCGGAAATCTACGCCCATGAGCGTGCTCCCGACGTGATGATTAAGGCACCGTGAAGCTCGCCTGTCGTGGCGGGCCAGCGCTCACTGGGCGAGCGTCACTCGGGGGGCTTGTTGATCGGCTGCGTCCACTCCGAGACGGGCAGATCGGTGCCGATGACAACCCGCGTCTTTGTTCCCGCAAGGTCACGGTGCAGGTGACCAGCGGGCTGTTTCAGGTGGCATCCGGCGGACACCTCGGTCACGTTGCCGTGTTGGTCAGCGAACGATCCGGAGCCCGAGATGACCCACGCCTCGACGGCGAACTCGTGCCAGTGCAGCTCCTCATCGGTGTCAATCGAAACGTCGAAGGCGAGCCCGTGCCAGCCGAGTTCGGCAACTCGAGCGAGCGCCTCCTCCTCGGTGATCGGATCTTCGACGGTGAACTCGTACTTCACGTCGATCGCCCGCTCAAACGCCGGTCTCGTCGTAGTAGGCGATCTCCAATGGCGCTGCCAACCACGGCTCGAGGAGCTCGACCAGGCCGTTCTCCATCCGCCATC
>JAFMMJ010000038.1 GCA_017859785.1 Ilumatobacteraceae bacterium | reverse complement strand
GAACCAGTCGAGGAGACGACCACGACGATCGTGCGCACCACCGCCGTCGAACTCTTCTACGTGCTCGGCGCGAGGGGTGACCTCCAACAGATCACTTCCTCACTTCCCGCACCTGTCTCCGATGCCGTGATCATCGACCAGCTTGAGAACGCCCCATCGGGAACGGGCGCGCCGCTACGAACGGCGGTCGCTCGCAACCTCATCAACGGCTTCACCGTCGACCGGGGCCTCGCTGTGGTCGACCTCGACCGCGCCGTGCTCTCGCGCACCAACAGTTCGGAACAACGACGAGCAATCGCGCAGATCGCGCTGACGCTGACGCTGTTCACTACGCCAGACGGCGGCATCGGTCAGGTGTCGTTCACCGTGGAGGGCGATGCGATCAGCGTCTTCGTCCCGGCGCGGGGCGCGAACAGCGAGCCCGGAGAGCCGCTCGCCCACTCCGACTTCACCTCCCTTGTCTCCGGCGCTCCGCCGACCACATCGATCCCGTCAACCTCGACGACCACGACGACACCGGTGACCACGACCACTTCATCGACGACGATTCCGTCGACAACGACCACTGCACCGTCGTCGACCACCACATCGACCGACCCGTCGGGGTCGTGACGCCCGACGGCGATCAGTAACCGAGTCGCTCGACCCGGTCGGGTCGTCGCTGCCAGTCGCGATCCACCTTCACCCGCAGTTCAAGGTGCGCGCCAGCGGGCATCTGCTCGCGAACACGCTGGCCGACCTCTTTGAGCACGGAGCCACCACGTCCGATGACCATGCCCTTTTGACTTTCCCGCTCAACAACGATCTCACAACGCACCCTCGGCCACTCCCACTCGGTCACCCGAGTCGCTATCGAGTAGGGCAGTTCATCGCGCACCACGGCGAGCAGTTGCTCACGCACCAATTCAGCGACCCATACTTCGTCGTCGGGAAGGTCCGTCCCCTCCGGATAGAGCGCCGGTCCGACGGGAAGTCGATCGAGCAGATGGGCCACGAGGGTGTCGAGCCCCTCCCCTGTTCGCGCCGACACTGGGAAGTAGGCCTCAGCGTTGAGATCAGCAGCAGCCGACAGTGCCGCGAGCACCTCCTCGGGACGAGCCCGATCGCACTTGTTCACCACCACCACCGTCGACGGCAGGTGCAGGCGCTCGGCGACCCACCGATCGCCGCGACCGAAAGGAGCCGTCGCGTCGATAACGAGACACTGCACGTCCACATCCCCGGCGCTCTCGAGCGCGGTCGAGTTGACCCGCTCACCGAGGGCGGTCACCGGTTTGTGCAAGCCGGGTGTGTCGACGAACACCAGTTGAGCGCCCGAAGAGTTGGCGACCCCCACCACACGGTGACGGGTGGTCTGCGGCTTGTCGGAGACGATGCTCACCTTGCGTCCACACACCGCGTTCACGATCGACGACTTACCGACGTTCGGTCGGCCGACGAGCGCGACGAACCCGCATCGATGCTCCTCGGATGGGTCGGACACACGCCATTCGTACCAGAGCGCAGGCTCCAAACGAGGGCCCTTCGCCGAGTGCGGCGTCGCAGGCCGCCCCTGACATGATGGGACGATGAGCACACGGACCATCAATGGCGTCGACGAGATGAAGTCCCTTGTCGGCGAGCACCTCGGTTACAGCCCCTACGTCGAGATCACCCAGGAGCAGGTCAACCTCTTCGCTGATGCGACGGGAGACCACCAGTGGATCCACATCGACGTTGAGCGGGCCAAGGCGGGCCCCTTCGGAGGACCCATCGCCCACGGATACCTCACCCTCAGCCTCGGCCCGAGCCTCTACGCCCAGATCGTGCAGTTCACCGGCTTCTCGATGGGAGTCAACTACGGCACCAACAAGGTGCGCTTCCCGAGCCCGGTACCCGTCGGCTCACGGCTCCGACTCGGCGCCCGCCTGCTGAGCGTCGATGACATCGCCGGCGGAGTTCAGGCGACCGTCGAGTTCACCTTCGAGGTCGAGGACGCAGCGAAGCCGAGTTGCGTCGCCGAGGTCGTGTTCCGAAACTACGTCTGACCAGCGGCGACCATGGAGCCCGGTTCGGTCGCGATCGTCGACATTCTCCGGGCGATCGCTCGCGACCGCCCCACGGCCGAGCACACCGTCGCGGGTGACCGCCGACTCACGTGGGCCGAGACCGACGACCGATCCGACCGACTCGCGGGCGTGCTCGCGTCCGCAGGGCTCGGCTGCACCGCGGAGCGTGCGACGCTGCCCCGACATCGTTCAGGCCAGCATCATCTCGGCATCTTGACCTACAACCGCCTCGAGTACCTCGAGTCGATGGTCGGCTGCTGGAAGGCGCGTGTGGCGCCGTTCAACATCAACTACCGCTATGGCCCGAGCGAACTCGAGCATCTGCTCACCCTCGCCGCGACCTCGGCGCTCGTCGTGCAGGGATCCTTGGCGGAGCGGGTCGCAGGAATCGTCGACCGCCTCCCCGACCTCCGACTGATTCTCCAGATCGACGACGGATCCGGCGCGGAACGGATTCCGGGCGCGCTCGACTACGAGGAGGCCCTCCGATCGTCGGGAGGCGCCCCAACCGATCGCGCCCCGTCACCCGACGACCTCTACCTGCTGTTCACCGGCGGCACCACTGGTCTTCCGAAGGGCGTCATGTGGCGAAACGGAGATGCCGTCACCGAATGTTTCAACGGGTCGCGCCGCGCCCGCGACCTCGCCGACTTCGTCGCGGCCGCCGAAACGGGACTCCGAAGCCTCCCCGCGGCTCCCTTCATGCACGGCGCCGGACACTGGTCAGCGCTACGGGCCTTACTCGGGGGCGGCACCGTCATCGTGCCCGAACACGACGGTCGTCTCGACCCCGATGCCGTCTGGGCGATGGTCGATCGGGAACAGGTGAATCTCATGCTCATCGTCGGAGACGCCTTCGCCCGTCCCCTCATCGAGGCCCTCGATCGTGGCCACCATGATGGCTCCAGCCTCAACGTGCTCGTCACTGGTGGCGCGGCGCTCTCCCCCGGTGTCGCCCGCAGCCTGCTCGAGCGCCTACCGACGCTCATGATCGTCGACGGGTTCGGATCATCCGAGGCCGGTGGCCAGATGACCCGGGTCACCACCTCGGGCAACCCTGACACCCCCGGCTTCAAGACCAACGACCGCACCTTCGTGCTCTCTGAGGACCGCTCACGAATCCTCCCACCCGGCGACCCGGAGACCGGTTGGCTCGCCCGGTCAGGCCGGCTGCCGCTCGGATACCTCGACGATGCTGAGGCCACCGAACGCACCTACCCGACCATCGACGGGGAGCGACTCGTCGTGCCCGGCGACCGCGCCCGAGTGCTCGCCGATGGAACGGTGCATCTCCTCGGACGCGAATCCGGGTGCATCAACACCGGCGGCGAGAAGGTGTTCGCCCAGGAGGTCGAACTCGCCGTAGTCGGCCTAGCCGGTGTCGCCGACTGCCTGGTGATCGGCACCCCAGATGAACGCTGGGGCCACGTCGTGACCGCCGTCGTCGAGCCACTGCCGTCCGAGACAATCGACCTCGACACCGTTCGACGAGGCCTCGATGGCGTGATCGCCGACTACAAGATTCCTCGTCGACTCGTGATCGTGGAGCGTATAGAGCGCGGCCCGAACGGCAAGGCCGACTATCGGTGGGCCGAGCAGATCGCCAGCGCCTAAGGCCGAACGAACTCAGATCGGCAAAGCACCCGTCGCGGCCCGCGTCGTACCCGAGTCGTTGAAGGCCGCGATCGTCCGCTGCGCGATCCGCATCTGATGGATCTCATCAGCTCCGTCGGCGAAGCGGGCCCACCGGGCCTGTTGCAGCATGTGCGCGAGCGGGGTGTCGGTGGAGTAGCCGAGGGCACCGTGCACTTGGATCGCCCGGTCGATGATCCTCCAGAGACTGTTGGCGACGAAATGCTTCGCCATCGACACGACGGCGATGAAGTCCATGCCCTGTTCGATCTGATACGCGGCGTGCAGCACCATCAGCTTGCACTGGTACAACTCGACCGCTGAGTCGGAGATGAGCCACTGGATGCCCTGCTTCTCGGCGAGGAGCGAGCCGTGTGAGTAGCGCTCCATGGCGCGCGCCACCATCATGTCGAGCGCTGTCTCCGCCTGACCGATCCAGCGCATGCAGTGCGCGAGCCGGGCCGGCCCCAGCCGGTACTGGCCGAGCAGATGCCCCTGACCCCGACCGCCGAGCATGTTGGCATCGGGCACACGGAGATCCTCGATGAGGATCTCGCAGTGGTTGTGAGATCCCGACATCGTCTGCACGTCGCGCACCACGTTCCAGCCGTCGCTTGGCAGGTCGACGATGAAACAGGAGTTGGCCGCCTGAGGAATCTCAGGGTCCTCCTCCGTCCGTGCGACAAGCAGGGCGAATCCCGCGCCACGCGCCCCGGAGATGAACCACTTGTGCCCGTTGATGACCCACTCATCGCCGTCGCGATAGGCCGATGTGCGGATGAGGGTCGGGTCGCTGCCCGCCACCTCGGGCTCGGTCATCGCGAAACAGGAACGCACCGTGCCCTCGCAGAGCGGCCGGAGGTAACGCTCGTGCTGTTCGGGTGTCCCCCAGTGCAACAAGGTGTGCTGGTTGCCCTCGTCGGGTGCCTGAGCGTTCAGCACGAACGGACCGATCGACACCTTGGCGGCCTCGGCTGATACGGCCGCCATGGCGGTCGGACCGAGCCCCATGCCTCCCCACTCCTCAGGCATGTGCGGTAACCAGAGCCCGCGTTCCTCGCGAGCTTCTCGGCGAAGCCGGACGATGCAACCAACAACCTCGGAGCGCTCCGACTGATCGATCGCTTCCCACTCGGGGCGGACGCGCTCATCGATGAACGCTCGAACGCGGAGGCGGATGTCGTCGACTTCGGGCGGGAGTGAGAAATCGATCATGGTTCATTGTCGTCGCTGAGGGGTGGGCGCTGCGAACCGGGTCGGCGTAGCCTTCCGGCGTGTCGAAACCCCGCCGATCCCCCGACGGCTCGGCGCTCTGGGACCGTGACACGCTCCCGGAGGGCGCCGAGAAACAGCGCGCGGTCCGCGAGATGTTCGACGCCATCGCCCCTCGCTACGACCTCGTCAACCGGATTATGACGTTCCGTCTCGACGTCCGGTGGCGTCGCCGGGCGGTCCGCGATCTCGCCCTCCCCTCTGGGTCCACCGTGCTCGATCTCGCTTCGGGCACCGGCGACCTCTGCATCGACCTTGCCGGGGCTGGTCTTCGTCCCGTCTCGATGGATCTGAGTTACGGGATGCTCGCCGCTGACCGATCCGGATCGCCGCGCGCCCAGGCCGACATCCTCCGACTCCCTGCCGGCACTGCCTCGGTGGACGGCCTCACCTGCGGTTTCGCGCTGCGCAATCTGGTCGACCTCGGGGAGTTCTTCTCCGAAGCGGCTCGTGTTGTTCGCCCCGGTGGCCGTATCGCGCTCCTCGATGTCGGTGTTCCCCACAATCCCCTGGTGCGTTTCGGTAACTCCATCTATTTCGGGCGGGTCGTTCCGCTCATCGGCCGGCTGCTCTCCGACGGTGCCGCCTACCGCTACCTGCCTCGGAGCGTCGCCTATCTCCCGCCTCGCGACGAACTCGTCGCGATGCTCCGCGCCCGTGGGTTCTCCGACGCCGTCCACCATCAACTGAGTGGTGGTCTGACGCAGCTGATGACCGCGACCCGGGACTGACCGTGGACCGGTTGCGTTCCGTCACCTTCGACCTCCCAGAGGGTGAGGCAGCTATCGCCTCCCTCGTCGATATCGCTGGCGACGACGGAGTTCTCTTCGTCCGTGATGGACGCGGCTTCGCTGGCTGGGGTGTGGCCGGGCGGGTCAACATCGATTCGGCGGTTGAGCGACTTGCCGCGATCCCGCACGAGGATCGGAGCACGGGCTGCTCCGGACCGCTCGCCTTCGGGGCGGTGCCGTTCTCGCCCGGAGCTTCGTGCGATCTCGTCGTGCCCGCGGTGGTGGTGCGCGACGATGGCACCGGACATCGAACGGTGACCGTGACCGGCACCGACGAGGTGGACGCCATTCCGGAGATTCCGGTTCGTCGTCCGCCGACACCGAAGGCGGCCTCGTTCGAGGTCGTTCCCGATGGTCCGGTCGACCGGTATCTGAACGCGGTCGAACGGGCTGCTGAGGCGGTGCGCGAGGGGCGACTCGCCAAGGCGGTCATCGCCCGCCCAGTTCGTGTTCGCAGCGACTCGACGATTGGGGTGCACGCCGTCTTGCGGCGGCTTGAATCGATGTTCGCCTCGACCTACCGGTTCTCCTTCGACGGGCTCATTGGCGCGTCACCCGAGTTGCTCGTCGAGGTCGACGGGCTCGTCGTGCGAGCGAATCCTCTCGCCGGGACCACCCGAACGACGGGAGACCCGGAGCGCGACGCCGCCCTCGCCAAGGCCCTGCTCCACAGCGAGAAAAATCAAATCGAGCATCGGGCCGCGATCGAAATGGTCCGAGACACCTTGCTTCCCTACTGCTCCTACCTCGACTGGACCCCGGAGCCGTCGATCGTGAAGGTGGCCAACGTGCAGCATCTCGGCTCACTCGCCGAGGGTCGCCTATCGACTCCACCGGCCACGGTGATCGACCTCGTGCGGGCGCTCCAGCCAACACCTGCGGTTGGTGGGCATCCGAGGGATACCGCTCTCCAACTGATCGCCGAACTCGAGGGGTTCGAGCGCGGCCGCTACGGCGGCGCGATCGGCTGGGTCGACGGTCACGGCGATGGCACCTGGGCGGTGACGCTGCGTTGCGCCGAACTGTCCGAGGATCGCCGGGAGGCGCGTCTGGTCGCCGGTGGAGGCATCGTCGCCGACAGCGTCGCCGACGACGAACTTGCTGAGACGCAGGCCAAGTTGCAGGCGATGTTGAGCGCGATCGTGCGCCCCTGATCTCAGAAGTCGAGCGCGTCGATAACGGCCACCGCCGCCTCGTGCAGGCGCTGATGGACCGCGACGTTCCGAAGCCGATCGGAGGGCACCCGGATCACTCTCGGCCCCGGTCGCGAAAGCGCCGCCTCCAACTCATCGACGCTGTCCACAACCTCGGTGGCGACTCCGAAGGATTCGGCGAGCGACACGACATCGGCACCGTGCGGGGTTCCGAAGAGACGTTCGAAGACCGCTCCGCCCGGATCGTCGGCCTGCGGAAGGAACGAGAAGATCCCTCCCCCGTCGTTGTCGACGACGACCACCCTCAGATCGACGTCCCGATCCGCGATAGCCCAGAGCGCGTTCGCGTCGTGCACGAACGCGATGTCGCCGACGAGGGCGACCGCGACCTGACCTCGCGCGGCCACACCGAGCGCGGTCGACACCACACCGTCGATGCCGTTCGCTCCCCGGTTGGAGTGCGCCACCGCGGTCGGACCTCCAAACCACTCGAGGTCGCGCACCGGCATCGATGACGCGACCACGACTCGGCCACCGAGGCGATCAGCGCATCGGGCGATCGTCCGCGCCACTGTCGGGTCATCGAGTTCAGGTCCGGAGAGCGACGATGAGTGGACCTGGAGCACGGCGGCATCGGCCGTCGTCCATGACTCTCCCCAGCCGGGGTCGGCAGGGGTCCCCGCGGAGCGAAGCGCCTCGTCGAGCGTCGCGGTCGCGACGACGTTTCCGTCCGGATCGATGCGCCCAGGACCGCCGATCTGAACCACTGGGCATCCGATCGAGGACAACCAGGTCGACAACACCTTCGAGGCAGCCGGCCGGCCGATCCTCACCACGACGTCCGGTCGATGTGCGTTGGCGAAACGCTCGCTCCGAACGATCGCATCAGCGGTGGACACCACCGAATCCTCAGGTCGAAGACCCGAGGTTGGATCGGCGAGCACCGGCCACCGGAGGCTCGCGGCCAGATTGAGGATCCCTTCGGGGTCGCAGCCGTGCCGGCCACCCACCAAGATCAGCCCCCGCCCGCTCAAGAGACCATCGGGCAGCGCCTCCTCCTGCGCCGATCGCGACTCGGCAGCTGACTCCACAGCCGGCTCCATGGCTGGTGGCAACTCCCCGGGAGCGCCAACCAGCGGTTCGCGGAACGGCAGGTTGAGATGCACCGGGCCCGGTCGACTGCCACCAGCACCGACGGCGGCCGCCAAGCACGTAGCGGCCATCGGACGCCAGGAGGCCGGATCGGACTCGTCAGGAACAGCGGCGTCGGTCGACCAGCGCACCGCCCGGCCAAAGAGGTCGACCTGATCGATGGTCTGCGGAGCGCCAACACCACGAAGTTCGGGAGGCCGGTCGGCAGTGCACACCAGCAGGGGAACATCGGAGAGTTCGGCCTCCACGACCGCCGGATGCAGGTTCACGGCCGCGGTCCCACTGGTGCACAGCACGAGGGTCGGCCGACCATCGATCGCGAGACCGAGCGCCATGAACGCCGCTGAGCGCTCATCGAGTACGACGTGACACGTGATGCGAGGTTCAGCGATCAGAGCGAGCGCGAGCGGGGTGCTGCGCGAGCCGGGGGCGATCACCGCGACGTCGAGACCAGCGGACGCCCACTCGTCGACCAGCGTCGCGCAGAAGGTGGCGTTCGCAGACACGTCCCGGACGATACGTGCCGAGTTGAGCGCACGTAGGGTTGTGACATGTCGGAGGGAGTCGCGACGCTTCGCATCGAGATCTGGTCCGATGTGATCTGCCCGTGGTGCTACATCGGGAAAACGCGCTTCGATCGGGCGGTCGAGCGACTCGGGGACGAGATCGCGCTTGACGTCACCTATCGCGCCTACCAACTCGACCCGACGGCGCGCCCCGGCGTCACTGAACCGGTCACCGAGGCGTACTCCCGCAAGTTCGGCGGACCCGAGCAGGCCGCGCAGGTGATCTCCCGGGTCACTGCAGCAGCCGCTGAGGACGGCATCGATATGCGGCTCGATCGCGCGCTGCGGGCGAACACCGTGCTGGCGCACCGACTCCTCTGGTGGGCGTCCACTCCCGATTGCCCTGCATCCCAGTCGGCCGTGCAGGACCGGCTCATGCGCGCCTACTTCACCGAGGGCGACGACATCGGCGATCCGGAACGGCTCGCCGCGCTCCTCGGCGAACTTGGCGTGGACCCGGCGGCGACCGTCGATTTCCTCTCTAGCGACAGTGGGACGGATGAGGTGGCCAAGGAGATCGAGCGTGCCGGGGAGCACGGCATCTCAGCTGTGCCGACCTTCGTCGTCAACGAGCAATGGGCAATCCCCGGAGCCCAGGACGTCGACACCTTTGAACGGGTCCTGCGGCGTCTCGCCGAACGCCAATGACCCGACGCCTCGTCCTCCTCCACGGGTTCACCCAAGCAGCCGGCGCCATGTCGGACCTCGCCGACCGGATTCGCGACCTCACCACCGACATCGAGCCAATCTGCGTCGACCTCGCAGGACACGGCTCTCGGAGCGAGGATGCCCTCGATCTCGTCGCCGGAGCCCATGCCCTCGCCGAGACCTGTGGGCCGGCGATCTGGCTCGGCTACTCACTCGGCGGCCGTCAGGCGCTCCACCTCGCTGTCCACCGACCTGAGGTCGTCCATGGACTCGTGCTCATCAGCACCACCGCCGGAATCGAGAACGACGCGGATCGGGTGCGACGCCGCGAGGACGACGAGCGTCTCGCCGCGCGAATTGAATCGATTGGCCTTGAGGCGTTTCTAGACGAATGGCTGGCCGGCCCGCTCTTCTCGAACTTGGCTGACCCGCCCGCAGTCGCTGATGCCCGACGCTCCAACACCGCGGCCGGCCTGGCGACAAGCCTTCGGCTCGCGGGCACCGGAGCGCAGCGCTCGCTCTGGGCATCGCTCTCGGAGATGGCCATGCCGACCCTCGTTCTCACCGGTGAACGCGACGAGAAATTCACCGAGATCGGCCAACGTCTCGTGGAGGGCATCACCGGGGCGGCAGGTGCGACGGTGGAGGACGCCGGCCACAGCCTTCACATTGAGCGCCCGGACCGCACCGCGCACCTCATCGTCGACTGGCTGACGTCGTTGAGTTGAGCGACCGGCTCCGTGATCACGGGAGCGATCAGCCGGCGAGCACCAAACCGAGGGTCAACGCGAGCCCATAGACGAGTTGGACCCGCCCCGTGCTGCCGAGCACCGCGATGAGTTCGGAGCCTGAAGCACCCGAACGCACCGCGCGCAGCGGATCGCGGGCGACGAGGATCGCGACGATCCCGGCGAACGCCCCGGGATGCCATCCAGCGATCACCACAGCGGCGATCGCGGCTACGAGCACGAGCGTCGCGTAGAGCCACCGTGTCCGAGCGTCACCGAGTCGGACCGCCAAGGTCCGCTTTCCCACCTGCGCGTCGCGCGGAAGGTCGCGGAGATTGTTCACCACGAGGAGCGCGCAGGCCAGCGCACCAACTCCGCACCCGGCGATCACGCTGACGGTCGTGATCTCTCCGATCGCCACGAAGGTGGTGCCGACGGTCGCGACGAGCCCGAAGAACACGAACACGAACACCTCACCCAATCCGAGGTAGCCGTAGGGGGTGGGTCCACCGGTGTAGCCCCAGCCGGCGGCGATGCAGACCACCCCGACAGCGATCAGCCACCAGGAGACCATCGCCGCGAGCACAAGACCGGCCACGCCGGCGACCCCGAACGCCACCAGAGCGGCGTTGCGGACCCGATGAGCAGGAACCCCGCTAGCGACGAGCCGCAATGGACCAACGCGATCGTCATCGGTGCCTCGGACACCGTCGCTGTAGTCGTTCGCGTAGTTCACGGCGACCTGCAACGCGAGGCTCACGACCAGGGCGAGCGCGACCGCGACGAGGGACATGTCGTCGCCATCCGACACCGTCCACGCGGCTGCTGCCCCGACGGCCACTGGTACAACGGCGGCCGGCAGCGTGCGAGGCCGGGCGCCGAGCATCCAGAGTCGCCAACCGCTCGGCAGGGCTTCTTCGGTCGGAGACGTCGGTGTGGAGCCGCTCATTGGCGGCCATGATGGAGCGGTGGATGCTCCACGGCAACCCGGGCGGTACTTGCGGTGAACCGACTGATCGCCATTGACCTGCCTGGCGGTCCAGCGTTCGTCGACGCGCTCCGGTCGGTGTGGGACGCTGGCAATGCCGCGCTGGTTCTCGATAGCCGCCTGCGCGTAACCGACCGTCATGAGACCATGCGCCGATTCGGTGCCGCCGCGGTGCTCGACAGTTCTGGAACGACCGCCGACCCCTCAGGCGGCCGACCGGTCGAGGAGGGCGATGCGCTGGTGGTGCCGACCAGCGGATCCACCGGGATTCCAAAAGGAGCCGTTCTCACGCACGCCGCGATATCCGCATCAGCCCACGCCGTCGCGAAGCAACTCTCGATCAGCGACGACGACCACTGGCTGGCCTGCCTGCCGCTCGCCCACATCGGTGGCCTCTCAGTAGTGACCCGGGCGCTCAAGCTCGGCACCGGCCTCACCGTTCTCCCCGGCTTCGACGCCGACGCGGTGGCGACGAGCGACGCCTCGCTCACCTCGCTCGTCGGCACGGCCCTGCAGCGCACGGATGTCTCCCGGTTCCGCACGGTCCTCCTTGGCGGAAGCCGACCGCCGGCGAACCGGCCCGCGAACTGCGTCGCGACCTACGGGATGACCGAGACCGGATCGGGGATCGTTTACGACGGACGACCACTCGACGGGGTCGAGATGCGGATCGTCGACGGCGAGGTGTGGGTGCGAGGCCCAATGCTGATGCGCGGCTACCGCGATGAGGCCGACCCATTCGTCGATGGCTGGCTGCCGACCGGGGATACGGGTTCGATCGACGAGAGTGGACGGCTCTCAGTGAAGGGCCGTCGTGGCGACATGATCGTGACCGGCGGAGAGAATGTGTGGCCCGAACCGGTGGAACAGGTGCTTCGGGAGCACCCCGATGTGCTCGACGCCGCGGTGTTCGGAGTCGACGACGACGAGTGGGGTTCGATCGTGGTGGCCCGAATCATCACGGAACGTGACGACCTCACCCTCGATGAACTCCGCGACCATGTGCGCGCCACGCTCCCGCCGTGGGCCGCACCGCGGCGAGTGGAGCGGGTCGATCGGATCGAACGCACCGCGATCGGCAAGGTGCGGCGCGATCTCCTTCGCTGAGGTCAGACGGCGGCGCCGCGCACGCCGGCCCCACCATCGATCACGTAGGTCTCTCCGGTGATCCACGACGCCATATCCGAGGCAAGGAAGGTGGCGAGGTTCGCGATGTCCTCCGGCGCCCCGAGGCGCTTCAACGGGAGTTCGGCGGCCAAACGTTCGCCGAAGTTCTCAACGAGCACCGAGGCGAAATCCGTGGTGACGAGTCCGGGTGCGATTCCGACCACCCGGGTCGGTCCGATCTCACCGGCGAGCTGTCGCGTCAGATGGATCAGCGCGGCCTTCGTCAGGTTGTAGACGCCGAGCGCGCCCTCAGCGCGCAAGCCGCCCACCGAGGCGACATTGATGATCACACCTGGCCGCTCCACGAAGGCGAGACGATGGGCGGCCGCCGACCAGAAGACGGGGCCACGCAAGTTCACCTCGAAGGTCTTGTCGTATCGCCCCTGGTCTACGCCGAGCACCGGCCCGTAATACGGATTGGTCGCCGCGTTGTTGACCAAGATGTCGAGGCCGCCGAACCGCTCGATCGTGGCCTGCACGCAGGCTTCGCCAGCGGCGATGTCGCCGGCGTTCGCGGCGAACACGGCCGTGTCACCGTCGATTGCGGCGGCTGCCTCCTCAAGTTGGTCCTGCTTGCGTGAGGACAGCATGACTTTGGCGCCAGCCGCTGCCATCGACGTCGCCATCGCGCGACCGATTCCCTTCGACGCGCCCGTGATCAGCGCGACCTTTCCCTCGAGTGAGACGTGCATGCGGCGACCGTAGCCGTCGCGCGGTCAATCGCTCCCGTCGGCGTCCTCGCCGGATTCGTCGGTGTCGGCGACGACCCCAGCGGGCACCTCGACCCGAACACGACGAACACGCCGCCCCTCGACGAGTTCCGTGATGAACCGATGACCCTCGAACTCGACCACGTCGCCGGGCTCAGGAACCCGCTCGAGCGAGGAGAAGATGAACCCTCCGACCGAGTCGAAGTCCTCGTTGGGCAGGTCGACGCTCAATCGGTCGTTGAGGTCGTCGATGTTGGTCGTGCCCGCGACGATCAACTCTCCGGTGGGGAGCTCCTCAATGTCGGCTCGATCGGTGTCGTACTCGTCGACGATCTCTCCGACGAGTTCCTCGAGGCAGTCCTCCAAGGTGATGACACCAGCGATATCGCCGTACTCGTCAGCGACGATCGCGAGATGGAACTGCGCTGCCTGCATCTCACGCATGAGGCGCGCGACCGGCTTGTTCTCGGGGATGAACACGACCGGTCGGATGAGATCGAGCACCGGTAGATCGCCGCGCCCCTCCCGCTCAGCTCGAATCAGGTCTTTGGTGAACGCAATACCAGCGATGTCGGTCTCGTCGTCACCGAACACCGGTAGTCGACTGAAGCCGTGGGCGATACCGAGATTGAGCGCATCGGTCACCGTCGCTTCGTTCGCCACGATCACCATGTCGGGCCTCGGCACCATCACCTCGCGTGCGACCGTGTCGCCGAACTCGATGATCGATTCGATGAGCTCGCGCTCTTCGTGCTCGATCACCTCACCCTCAGCGGCGGCCTCGACGATTCCGAGGAACTCCTGCTCGCTGACGAACGGTCCTCGTTCGAGTCCGCGTCCCCGGACGATGATGTTCGTGAGGCCAATCAGGCCAGACGAGATCAACTGCAGCGGGGCGAAAGCGGCGAGCGCCCGCACGGGGCGCGCTGCCACCATCGCCGCTCGGTCGGGATGCAAGACCGCGTAGGTCTTCGGCACCGCCTCGGCGAGCACGAAGAACACGACGACGTTAAGGGTGACACCAACCACGACGCCGATGCCTCCGAAGAGCCGGCCGGCGACGATGCCCGTGAGGGTCGCTTGAACGGTCTGGCAGATGTTGACCGTGAGCAACAGTGGGTTGATCCAGCGTTCGGGTGACTCCATCAGCGCCTGGAGGCTCGCTCCAGCGCGCGGTCGCTCCTCGAGAAGAGCGGCCGCTCTCGGCTTCGTCATCTTCGACAGCCCCATCTCGGCCATCGCGAGGAACACGAGCACCAGCAGGAGCACACCGATCGTGACGAACATCAGCACATCGGTGCCGGTCACCTCGGCGGCGATCACTCCAACGGCGGTCATGAACGATGCTCCGCGGAGAAACCGGTCGGCACCGGACCCTTCCAATGATGCTGCTCGAGCAGCAACACTTCGAGTTCCCGCATGTCTCGAGCCTCCTCGGGTTCGGCGTGATCATGGCCGAGCACGTGGAGCACGCCATGCACGATGAGCAACGCGATCTCATCCTCGAGCGATCCGGCATGGTCGGCGAACTGACGTTCCGCCACGGCCGGGCAGACCACGACGTCACCGAGGAGGCTCGGCGGCCCCCCGGGAGAGTCGGAGAGCGCCGGAGCGTCGAGCGGGAACGAGAGCACGTCGGTGGGCCCGTCGACTCCCATGTGCTCGAGATTGAGTTCCGCGATCGTCGCTTCGTCGACGAAGGTGAGGGTCAACTCTCCTCCGCATCCGCGATCGGCGAGCACGGCCGCGGCCAGCATCGCCCATCGGTCGGCGTCGAGCGGCACGTCATCTTGGTCGTTACCGACCACGATGTCAGCGGGCGTCTCGACGCCGGTGGGACTCGGCGGGTCAGCCACGGCGCCGTCCCCCTCCGTCGCGTTCATAGGCGGCGACGATGTCGGCCACGATGCGATGCCTCACGACATCAGCCGCATCGAGATGGACGAAGCCGAGGCCATCGACTCCATCGAGAACACGCTCCAGCCCGTCCAGGCCGCTTCTCCCGTCGGGAACATCGACCTGTGTCGTGTCACCGGTGACGACCACCTTCGAGCCGAACCCGATACGGGTCAGGAACATCTTCATCTGCTCCGGGGTCGTGTTCTGAGCCTCATCGAGGATGATGAACGAGTTGTTGAGCGTGCGTCCGCGCATGAACGCGAGCGGGGCCACCTCGACCGTCCCCCGCTCGAGGAGTTTCTGTGCCCCCTCGAGGTCGACCATGTCGTAGAGGGCGTCGTAGAGGGGCCGGAGATACGGATCGATCTTCGCCATGAGGTCGCCGGGGAGGAATCCGAGGCGCTCACCCGCCTCCACTGCCGGGCGGGTGAGGATGATCCGCTGCACCTGCTTGGCCTGTAGGGCCTGGACGGCCATCGCGACCGCCAGCCACGACTTCCCGGTGCCGGCGGGGCCGATTCCGAACGTGATGACGTTCTCGGCTATCGCATCGACGTAGCGCTTTTGGCCGGCGGTCTTCGGCCGCACGGCACGACCCTTGGATCCGCGGAGCACCTGATGGGTGAGGACCTCCGTCGGACGCTCGTCGGCGCGCACCATGCCGATCACACGGCCGAGCGTCGGATCATCGAGTTGCTGGCCCCGCTCGAGAAGCCCGACGAGTTCCTCGAACAGCCGCGCGACGCGTCCCGCGTCACCTCCGCGGAGGAGCACCTCGTTGCCCCGGACTGTTATCGAGGTGGTGGGGAACTGTCGCTCGATCTCGCGCAGATGCTGATCACGAGGTCCGGTGAGGGCCGCGAGCAGATGCTGACCGGGGACGACGACCCTGACCGGGGTGTCAGTGGATGTCATGCAGAGCCGATCATGCGTGGGCACGGGCGGCTGCAGCGGCGTCGGAGGCGACGTCGGTGCGTTGACTCATCCCCGGGAGGCTAGCCGCCGACATCGAGCGCTGCGGCTCTGAGATGACGCGTCCGTTGAGGACGGCCAATTCGCAGGGATTTAGCCAAACAGTTGTGGGACACTGACCGCGTGCCAATCCCCGACGCGTCGCTACCCCCGCCACTTCGCGCCGCTCAACGAAACCCACGCGCGCGTCGACTCCGCATGTTGACAGCTGTCGTGTCGGTCGCGGTTTCAGCGATCACCGTGCTGCCGCCAGCGGCACCGGCGACAGCGACTGGGCACCCAACGAACACCACCATCACCGGATCGTCCGATGAGACAACCCACCTGGTCACCGTCGACTCCGCGGCGACACTTCAACGAGCCATCGAGTCGGTGGAGCGGATGGGGGGAGCCGTCGACCAAGTGTTCGACACGGTGCTGCTCGGCCTCGCCGTGCGTCTACGCGACGACGGTCTTGATGCCCTCACTCGACTCCCCGGGGTGGCGGTCGTCGATGAGGAAGTCACGGTCTCCTCCACCGCTGAGCAGGCGAACCCGCCGTCGTGGGGCCTCGACCGGATCGACCAGACGGCACTTCCCCTCGATGACCGCTACACCTACCTGTCGTCTGGGGCAGGTGTGACCGTCTACGTGGTCGACTCAGGCATCCGGCCGACACACAACGAGTTCGCCGGCCGAATTCCGTACGGCGCTGTCTACGACTACGACCGGGTCCCATGGGAGCGATGGTCGGGCTCCGTCACCAGCGGCTTCGAGGACTGCGCCTCGGGCGCGGGCCACGGAACTCACGTCGCGGGCATCGTCGGCGGATCCACGTACGGCGTCGCCAAGTCGGTCACCGTGATCCCGGTCAAGGTGCTGGACTGCGCGGGGAACGGCACCGACACCGCGGTCATCGCCGCCTCCGAATGGATCGCCCAGGACGCCGCCTCGAGGGGTCCGTCGGTCGTGGTAATGAGCCTCGGCGGCGACCCGTCCTCCCCGCTCGACTCCGCTGTCCGCGGCCTCGTCAACTCGGGCATCCCAGTCGTCGTTGCCGCGGGCAACACCGGAGATGACGCCTGCAGTTACAGCCCGTCGAGGGTGGGCGAGGTGATCACCGTCGCCGGCACTACCCGTTCGGATCGGGCGATGACCTCCGCCGCCTACGGCGCCTGCGTCGACATCTTCGCGCCCGGAGACGGCATCACCTCGGCCGGAATTGCCTCCGACAGTGACGCGGCCATCAAGTCAGGGACCTCAATGGCTGCCCCGCATGTGGCCGGCATCGCCGCTCGCCTCCTTGAATCGGATCCGACGGCAAGCGCAACGACCATCTGGGACCGAATCGCCGCCAACGCGCTGGTCGGCGTCGTGTCATCCCGCAAAGCCGGTGACCCCGATCGGCTCGCACACCTTCCTGGATCAATCGTGAGCGTGGCGATCGAGATCGTCGGAGCCGGCGGCTCCGTGGAGGCGTCGACTGGGACGACCTGCGTGAGCACCTGCCAATTCGAGGCTGCGGCTGGATCAACGCTCAACCTGACGGCCCGGTCATCTGACGGAGTGCTGCTGCAATCTTGGGGCGGCGCGTGCGCCTCGCAGGGTGGCGTGACGTGCCAGATCGTTCCGGCTGGCTCGACAACGGTCGTCGCGAACTTCGGCACCGTCGACCCGCGCGACTTCGAACCGGTTGGACCGACCCGGATCGTCGACACACGCACCGGGGCAGGCGGAGTTCCCGCCGAGCGAGTCGGCTCGGGCGGCCCAGGTGGCACCCCGCTCATGATCACCGTGGCCGGTCGAGCCGGCGTGCCAGTGGAAGGGGTGGCTGCGGTCGCTCTCAACCTCACCGCCGACCAGACCTCGGTCGCCGGTTCGGGCTACGTGTCGATCTATCCATGCACATCGACCACTGAGACACCTCCTGGTGTGTCCCAGTTGAACTTCACCAATGGACAGACGGTCGCGAACTCGGTCATCGTCCCGGTCTCTGCGGCTGGCACCGCCTGTGTCTTCGTCTTTGGTCGAGCGCACATCATCGCCGACATCACCGGGTGGCTCGCGGCCGGCGAGGGTTTCACAGCCCTCGCTCCGTCGCGGGTGTTCGACACGCGTTCCGGCGGACCCGGCGTCCCGGCCGGACGGATCGGCAACGCCGCAGGAACCGCGCCACCGCTGGTGGTGGACCTCCTCGGACGGAATGGGATCCCGACCGCGGGCGTCGGAGCGATCGCGCTCAACCTGACCGCGACGACGACCTCAGGATCGGGCTACGTGTCGGTCTATCCGTGCGCGTCGGCGGCAACGGCGCCTCCGACGGTGTCGAACGTGAACTTCTCCACTGGCAAGACAGTGCCGAACTCGGTCATCCTGCCGGTCGACTCCTCGACCGCCCCGGGTCGAACCTGCTTCCGAGTGTTCGGATCAGCGGACCTCATCGTCGATGTGGTCGGGTGGTTCGGCACCGGGCGAGACCTCTCGACGATCTCGCCGGTTCGCGCCTTCGACACACGCAGCGGAGCAGGCGGCGTATCTACGACACGGATCGGCGAGGGGGGCCATCGACTCCGTTTCGATCCTGTCGCCGCCGGCCTCGTGCCAGCTGGGGCGACCGCGGTGGTCATCAACTTGACCGCGACGTCGACATCGGCCGCCCCCGCGGGTTACATGAC
>JAFMMJ010000095.1 GCA_017859785.1 Ilumatobacteraceae bacterium | reverse complement strand
AGGGCACTAGCACCTCAAGCTAGCGCGTCTGCCATTCCGCCACTCCGACGTGGTGCGTGCGAACGATATCGGCTGTCAGTAGCGAACCATCAGGAAACTGAGCGACAGCAACGAGAAGATCCAGACCAGCGCGAAGACGAACGTGATCCGGTTCAGGTTGCGCTCAGCAGCCGTCGATCCGAGGGCCGCTCCCCCGCCGCCACCGAACATGTCGGACAGGCCGCCACCGCGCCCGCTGTGCAGGAGCACACCGGAGATGACGGCAACCATCGACAAGATGTTGATGACCAGCATGATGTACATGACGATGTCGCGCACGGCCGAGAAGCCTACCGGCGCCGGTTAGCCGAGCATCGTGACGACCGGATCACCCTCAATCATCGGAGAGGGTGTGAATCCGGCGGAATCACGGCTTTCCCAGATACCGGGCACCACGAGCGCTCCCATGGTGCCTCGGTACCAGAGATCGCTGCCGCAAGCGGCGATCGGCGAAGCGCATGAGGGCCACCGCTCCACCCCGATCACGATTTGACCGTCGCCGTCGAGGTCCTCAAGTGCCATCAGCGACTCGAGCGACAGGTATCCGGTCGAACGAACATCGCGAAGCACCGACTCCGGCCCGAGTTTGTCGGGACGCCAAGCCACCGCCGACGGGAGTCGGACCATCGGGAGGAGCTGCCGGGTCTCGGCGAGGCGCCGGTGCACCCCGGCAAGTGATGCGGCGATCTCGTCGGGATCGGTCGACCCCGACACCACCTTCAGGAGTGCGGTCGCCTCCTGATCACACCACCCTCCGAAGTTCCGACCGAGCACCGCCCCGGGAACCTCGGCGCAGGTGAAACGTCGAAGCGACGGACCGACACCGGGAGGATCGGCCGTGGTCACGAAGGCCATGTCGTAGTCGAGCGCTCCGAGGCGCTCCTCGAAAACGCAGTCGCCGCGGCACTCGACGACCTCGATACGGAAGCCGAGGAACGCCAGCGACGGTTCGAGCACTTCGAGCAGTCGGTTTTGGCGACCATGACCCGGATCGACCAACCAGCGAATCGACACCTCGCCGCCCGTCGGGTCCTGCCAGAAACCCTCAGCGTCGAAACGCCATCCTGCATCGGTCAGCAGCTGCGCGGCCGCACCTGGGTCGAAGGTCGCGTCGAACTCTCCACCATCGACACACCACTCCTCGTTGACCGTCGGGCCACACGACAGCAGCGAGATACCCGACCGGATCGGGTCGTAGACGTTCTCGAGTAGCAGGTCACGATCGATCGACATCCACAGCGCCGATCGGAACACCTCATCGGCGAACACTCCCGACGTGAGCGGCGCAACCGAACTCTGTAACACGAGCGACTCCACCCGCGGACCGGCCTGCAGTTCAAACGCCAAGTTCGGATCGTCGAGGCGCTCACTCAGCCCTTCCTCGAGATCCGGGAAGATCAGATCGACCTCGCCGGAGCGGAGCACCTCGGCCTCGAGCGCCACCTCGCGAATCGGCACCAACACCACGCGGTCGACATCTACGAGACCCTCCTCGCGGGCCCACTCGCTCGGCTCGAGGATCATCTGAGCGGCGTTCCACACTTCGACGCGGAAGGGTCCGGCCCCTGTCGGTGGCTCAGCGACATCGGCAGACACATCAGCGCAATCGTCGTGATCGGCGGCGCGGATCACGCGATCGAAGAGCAGGTGGTGTCCAGCAACCACGGCATCGAAATACATCTCCACCGAGCCATCGGCCACGTCGCGGACTTCGATGACCGACTCGTAGGCGCGGCCATCAGCCGAATCGGGTGATCCCCGAAGCGCTTCGAGGGTGCAACGGAGATCGTCAGCGGACAGCCGCTCACCGTCGTCCCACCGAGCGAGGTCGGAGAAGCGGAAGGACACCATCATCACCGCTGCCTCCGGCACCAGCACTGGAGCGAGCGTGGTGGGAGGCGCCTCTGGGCCGGCGGGCTCGGCATCAACCTCGGGCTCGGGCTCCGGCTCGGCGATGGTGGTGCTTGGATCCTCCGTGACCAGCGACGGCTCGGTGGCGGCGGAAGGCTCTTCGCCCGAGGAGCACGAGGCGAGCAGACCGCAGGCCACGAGGGTGGAGAGGGTACGACGATTCGCCGCTCGTGGGAAGAACCGGGGTCGCGGCCGAATCTGCATCGCTGGCGTGACCGTACCAGCGGGGTGCGCCACCGAAGGGTCAGGAGGAGGCGGCGAGTCGGATGATCTGTGCGAACTCGTCTGGGTCGAGACTCGCTCCGCCCACCAGCGCCCCGTCGACGTCGGCGCAGGCCATGAGCTCCTCGGTCGTTCCAGCCTTCACCGATCCGCCGTACTGGATACGGATCGCCGCGGCAGTAGCCGCATCAAATCGCGCCGCGATCGCCGAGCGAATCGCCGAGCACACCGCCTGAGCGTCAGCCGCCGTCGCCGTGTGGCCAGTGCCGATGGCCCACACGGGCTCGTAGGCGATCACCATCGATGCCGCCTGCTCGGCCTTCACACCGTCGAGCCCAGCGGATAGCTGAGAGAGCACCCGAATCTCGGTCTCGCCCGCCTCGCGCTCAGCGAGGGTCTCACCGACGCACAGGATCGGCGTCATCGAATGCTTCAGAATCGCGCGAAGCTTCACGTTCACGGTGGCGTCGTCTTCGCCGAAGATCTGCCGGCGCTCACTGTGGCCGACGATCACCATCTTCACGTCGAGCTTCGCCAGGAATGCCGGCGAGATCTCCCCGGTAAAGGCACCCGAGTCGTCGTGATGGCAGTGCTGGGCGCCGAGGATCAACTCCATCGAGTCACCCTGGATCACCGTCTGGACACTTCGGATATCGGTGAAGGGTGGATGGACGCTCACATCCACCGTCTCGTAGACATCCTTCGGCAGGAGCCAATGCAGTTTCTGTACCGCCTGGATCGCTTCGAAGTGGTTGAGATTCATCTTCCAGTTACCGCTGATCAACGGGCGACGTGGTTCAGGCATTCGGTGCTCCTCTCAAGGCGGCGAGACCGGGCAGGTCGCCGAGTTCCAGCAGTTCCAGGCTCGCTCCCCCGCCCGTCGACACATGGTCGACTTCGTCATCGAGGCGGAACTGAGCGAGCGCGGCAGCCGAGTCACCGCCACCAACCACCGTGAAGCCTCGGCAGGCGGCGACCGCCTCGGCGACGGTCCGGGTGCCGGCGGCGAACCGATCGTCTTCGAACATCCCCATCGGGCCGTTCCAGAACACGGTGCGAGCCTCGGCGATCTCATCGGAGAAGGCGGCGGCCGAACCCGGACCGATATCGAACCCTTTCGCGCCATCGGGGAGGCGGGTTCCGAATGTGGCGTAGGCGCCCGTCGAGTCGACCCCGACGATGTCCTCCGGCAGGACGATCCGCTCGCCATGAGCGTTCAGGAGGTCGCGACAGGTGTCGACCTGTTCAGGCTCGAAAAGCGAGTCGCCAATCGGCTTGCCCTGGGCAGCGAGGAAGGTGAAGCACATCGCGCCGCCGATCACCAACCGGTCGACCACCCCGAGCAAGGCGTCGACAACGCCGAGCTTGTCGGAGATCTTCGCGCCGCCGAGCACGGCGACAAACGGGTGCTTCGGCCGTTCACGGAGACCGAGCAGCACCTCCACCTCACGCTGCAGAAGAAGACCCATCGCCGAAGGGAGGTGAGCTGGAGGACCGACGATCGACGCGTGGGCCCGATGCGAGGCCCCGAACGCGTCGTTGACATACGCGTCGATGCCCTCGATCAACTCGGCGACGTAGGCCGGATCGTTCGAGGTCTCCCCCGGGTTGAACCGGACGTTCTCGATCAGCTCGACGCCGGGAGCCAGCTCCGCGAGGCGTTCGCGAACAGGCTCGAGAGAGAACGCCGGGTCAGGAGCACCCTTCGGTCGGCCGAGATGGCTCGCGCACACCACCGACGCCCCTCGCGAGGTCAGCCACTCGATCGTCGGCAGCGCCGCGCGGATCCGGAAGTCATCGGTGATGACCGGCCGGTCACCCGAGCGGTCGAGGGGCACGTTGAAGTCGCACCGGACGAGCACACGGCGACCGCTGACATCGCCAAGGTCGTCGAGACGGGGGATCCCGTCGGAGGCCATCGTCAGGCGACGTGCTTGACGAGGTCGAC
>JAFMMJ010000037.1 GCA_017859785.1 Ilumatobacteraceae bacterium | reverse complement strand
TATCCACCCAACTCCGAAGCGAGATGAACGAACTCCGCGTTGAGCTTCGAAGCGACATGACCGTGCTGTCCAATCAACTCCGCAATGAGATGAACCAACTCGGCACCGAACTCCGCAGCGAGATGAACCGACTCGGCATCGAACTTCGCAGCGAGATGAACGAATTCGGCATCCAACTCCGCAGCGAGATGAACCAACTCGGCACCGAACTCCGCGGCGAAATGAACGAATTCGGTATCCAACTCCGCAGCGAGATCGACCAGCACGGGTCGCGGCTCGAGGCAACAATCGAGCGGGGCTTCCGCCGCCAGATCCTCGCCCTCGTCACGCTCGGCACCACATGGTTCGCGATCACCGCGGCCATCTTGCAACTCACACGCTGACGTCACCTCACTAGTCGGGCAGGGAGCCCGCGGTTACCCACCGGTAGGCTCCCACGGATGCCAGCTGGGCTCGATGCCGACGCGCCCCTGCGCATCGCCTACCTCACCTACCGCGGTAAGCCTCACGTCGGTGGGCAGGGCATCTACACCCGTCACCTCACGAAGGCGCTCTGCGATCTCGGACACTCCGTCGAGGTCTTCGGAGGCCAGCCCTACCCCGTGCTCGACGAGCGGGTACCGCTGACCGAACTACGAAGCCTCGACCTCTTCAACGACCACTACCCCGGCCGATTCCCCGCCTTCTGGGAGTTCAAGTCCCGCTACGACTTCCTCGAGACCGCGGTGTTCTCCACCGGCGTGTTCCCCGAGCCACTCGCGTTCAGCGCCCGCGCCAACCATCACCTATCGAAACGCCTCGGCGAGTTCGATCTGGTGCACGACAACCAATGTCTCGGATGGGGTATCGCGCGACTCGAGCAGAAGATTCCAACGATCGTCACCCTGCATCATCCGATCACCCGCGACCGCATGCTCGAGATGGCTGCAGCGCCGAACGCCTATCGACGCTGGTCGATCGGGCGCTGGTACTCCTTCGTTCGCATGCAGGGCAAGGTGGCCTCGCGCATGCCGCGCGTGGTGGTGGTGAGCGAGAACTCGATTCAAGACATCCACACCGATATGGGCGTCGATCTCGACCGGATGCGGCTCGTGCCCGTCGGCGTCGACCCCGAACTCTTCGGACCGCTCGACGGCATCGCGCGGCGGCCGGGCCACCTGATCACCACCGCCTCAGCCGACGTCGCGCTGAAGGGCCTCGCCTACCTGCTTGAGGCCATGGCGAAACTGCGAGCCGACGGTCGGGCGGTGACGCTCACCATCATCGGTCGGCCGAAGCCAGGCAAGAGCATGGACCTCATCGAGCGATACGGGCTTCGCGACTCGATCGAATTCGTCTCCGGTGTCAGCGATGAACGGATCGTCGAGCTCTACGCCGAAGCCGAACTCGCCGTCGTGCCGAGCCTCTACGAGGGGTTCAGCCTCCCGGCCATCGAGGCGATGTGCTCGGGAACACCGCTCGTCGCCACCGACGGCGGAGCGCTCCCCGAGGTCACGGGCGTCGACGGAGAGACCGTCTTCCGCTGCACCGCGGGTGATGCTGGATCGCTCGCCGCGACGATCGCGTCGGCTCTCGATGCCCCCGATCGACGCGAGGCGGTGGGTGCCGCTGGCCGCCAACGAGTGCTTGAACGCTGGACGTGGCGTCGCTGCGCGGAGCTCACGGTCGATCAGTACCGCGAGGTGCTCGCCATGCCGCAGAACATCGAGAAGTTGCGCCGAAACGGGCGCATCTGAATGCTCACCGTCCAATTCGACCGACTCGGCCTTCGCGCCGGTGAGCGCGTGCTCGATGTGGGCGCCGGCTTCGGTCGTCATGTCTATGAGTGTGCGCGTCGCGGAGCGCGAGCCGTTGCCCTCGACTACGCCGAAGCCGAGGTCGTCGAGACCCGCGCGACGATCGGGGCCATGCACGCCGCTGGCGAGATCGGCGAAAGCGCCTTCATCGGGGTCATGCGGGGCGACGCGACGAAGCTCCCCTTCCCCGACAACTCCTTCGACGTGGTGATCACCTCCGAGGTGCTCGAGCACATCACCGACGACACCGCGGCGATCGCCGAGATGGTCCGCGTGCTCCGCCCCGGTGGACGCTTCGCCGCCAGCGTCCCAGCGGAGTTCCCTGAGCGAATCAACTGGCGGTTGTCCGACGCCTATCACGCGCCGATCGCCGTCGGCGGCCACGTGCGCATCTACACCTCAGTCGAGCTTCGAGCGAAGCTCCGCGCTGCCGGACTCGACCTCACCGGCCGACATCGCGCGCACGCCCTTCACTCGCCGTACTGGTGGTTGAAATGCGCGGTCGGGGTCGACAATGACGACCATCGCCTCGTGAGTTCCTACCGCCGGCTCCTCGAGCGGGAGATCATCGAGCGGCCTCGCTCTCTCGCCCTCGTCGAACGGGTCCTCGCACCGGTGCTCGGCAAGAGCGAGGTGCATTACGCGGTGAAGGGTGACCCGAGCGGATGAAGCCGATCGATGGGATCGCCGGAGTGATCGCAGCGGAGGAGCTCCGGCGATCGGGGGAGCATCTCGCCTCCCTTCAAACCGGCACCGGCATGATCCCGTGGTTTCCCGGCGGGCACTGCGATCCGTGGAATCACGTCGAGTCGGCGATGGCCCTCGACTTGGTCGGATTGAGCGCGCAGGCCGAGCGGGCCTACGACTGGCTGATCGAGACGCAGCGCCCCGATGGCAGTTGGCACAACTACTACCTCGCCGACGGGGCGAGCGACACCACGGTCGAGGATCCGAAACTCGACACGAATGTCTGCGCGTACATCGCCACCGGGGCCCTGCACCACCAGCTCTGCCATCCCGATGCCGCCTTCGTCAACCGCGTGTGGCCAACCGTCGAGCGCGCTCTCGACTGGGTGCTGTCGTGTCGTCGCGAGGACGGTCTCGCCCTGTGGGCCGTTCACGCTGATGAACGTCCGTGGGAGTACGCGCTCCTCACCGGCACCTGCTCGATCCTGCACTCCCTGCGTAGCGGCGCCGAACTCGCCCGCCTCGCCGGCTCGGAGCGCCCCGACTTCGAAGAAGCCGCTGAGACGATGATGTCCGCGGTGCGCGATGAGGTCACCGGCACCCTCAGGGCCTTCGAGCCGAAGGAGCGCTGGGCGATGGACTGGTACTACCCGACGCTCACCGGCGCCATCGACCACGAGGCCGGCCGGGCACGTCTCGCCGCGGGTTGGGACACCTTCGTGATGGACGGACTCGGCGTGCGCTGCGTCAGTGACGAACCGTGGATCACCGCCTCGGAGACCGCGGAGGCATCGATCGCGCATGCCGCCGTCGGCCAAGTCGACACCGCGACCGAGTTGTTGGCCTCGACACGCGAGCATCGGCTCGCTTCGGGTGCCTACTTGACCGGCATCGTCCACCCCGAGCGGATCGTCTTCCCAGCCGACGAGCACACCTCGTATACGGCGGCGGCGGTGATCCTCGCTGTCGATGCGATCCGCGGCGACAGCCCGGCGAGTCGCCTCTTCCAGCACACCTGACTCACCTACACTCGGCGCCGTGCGGTCCGAGAGTGCGCCACGAGGACCGATCTCGACTCTCGCGAGCGTGTGGGCTTGGTTCGTTCTCGGTGTCACCGTCGTACTCGCGGTGCCCGTTGTCGCCGTCATCCGACTGGTGACCGCGCCGTTCGACCGGGGTGCCTATTTCGCCGGCTTCGCCTTCCGGAAGGTGGCGGTGATCCATCAGCGCCTTAACCCGCTCTGGCGCTTCCAGGTTGAGGGCTCGGTGCCGACCGATCCACGTCGTCCCTATGTCGTCGTCGCCAACCACGAGAGCTTCGTCGACATCTTGCTGATCTCGCATCTGCCCATGGAGATGAAGTGGGTCTCGAAGAGCACCTTCTTCAAGATCCCGCTGGTCGGCTGGTTGATGTGGCTTGCCCGCGACATCAAGTTGGTGCGCGGCGCCGAGGGCGGTGGCGCCCATGTGTACCGGGAGTCACGCGAGCGCCTCGACGCACGGGTCTCCGTGATGCTGTTCCCGGAGGGGACTCGTTCGGCGACCGGCGAACTCGGGGAGTTCAAAGATGGCGCGTTCCGAATCGCGATCAACGCTGGCGCGCCGATCCTGCCGCTCGCCGTTCACGGCACTCGAAGCGCGCTGGTGAAGCACGATTGGAGATTCGGGCGGAGCACCGCCACCGTGCGTGTCCTCGATCCGATCCCGACCGAGGGGCTGACCAAGGACGATGTCGATGATCTCCGCGACCGGGTGCGAACGTTGATCGACGACGCGCGACGCGACCTCGCTGCCACCGGGGTCTAGGCCGAACCGTGTTCCAAACCCCGCTCAGGGCGCTCGCCACCCTTCGACCGAACGTCCCGGCCGTCGTCCTCGTCGCCTCGGCGGTGAGCACGGTGGTGTTCACCTCGACCCCGTTCCTCATTCCGGGACTCGCAGACTCTGAAGGCGTTCCGGTCGGCCGGGTCGGGCTCATCTCGACGCTGCAACTCGGGGGCTTCGTCGTGTCGTCGTGGGGGGCCGGTCGACTGTTCCGCCCTCGCAGAAGTGTGATGGTCGCAGCGATCCTCCTTGGGCTCGTCGCGAATATCGCCTCGGGTCTCGTTGGCTTCTCGGCACTCCTGCCCTTGCGGTTCCTCGCGGGTATCTCTCTCGGCACGGTCGCTTGGATCTCCTGGTCAGAGGTGTTCGGCGATGACGATCGGACCGGCGATGTCGCGGTGATCGGGCCAGTGGTTGGCAGCATCGCGTCGCCGATCGTCGCCTCGGTGATCGATGTATCGGGCCCGGGAAGTCTGTTCTTCTTGCTCGGTGCGCTCCACCTTGTGCCGTTGGCGTTCATTCGCACCGCGCGGTTCGCGGCTCCGCATCGGCTCCGTTCGGAGCGGCATCGCCCAGCACCGGCCGCGTTGGTGCTGTTGCTCGCTCTCGGCCTCTTGACGCTCGGAGGTAACTCGGTCTTCGTGTTCGCGGGGGCGGTCGGTGCGGGAGACATCGGTCTCAGCCCGATCGCGGTCGCGTTCGTGTTCTCGCTGAACTCACTCGCGAGCATCCCGTCGGCTCGTCGGCGCGGGCCGCATCGCCACGCCGGGTTCTGGACCGGGGTCACCGCCGCGATGGCGGTGCTGGTCGCCGCCGTCCACCACCCGGTGGTGTTCGTCCTCGCTCTCATCGTGTGGGGATACGCGTTCTGGATGGGTGTTCCTGCCGCGTTCGCGCTCTTGGCTCGCAACTCCCGGTATCCGGCTGAACGGGCCGGTGACTCGCAGGCCTATATGGCGCTCGGGCGAGTTGTCGGCCCGCTCGTCGGTGGGGCGCTCTACGAGTTCCATCCGACGATGCTCGGAGTGGTCGGTGGCGGGGTGATGGCGCTCGCCGCGCTCACGTTCAGCATCGTCGACCGTCGCACCGTCGAGGAATAACGGCCCGATGGCGGCCTCCGGCCGCGAACTACGCGTTGCGCTCGAGCACTCTGAGTGACCCAACCGCATCGATCTCGGTGAACTCACCTGAGTCGAGCGCTGGACGGTAGATGCGCTCATACGGGGGTCGTCCGCCGTCGGCCGGGTTGGGATGCACGTCGTGGATGGCGAGCAGGCCTCCGGGTGCCACGAGGGGAATCCACGTCTCGGCGTCGACTCGCGCCTCCTCGTCACCGTGACCGCCGTCGATGAACACCATCGCCGCCCTACGGCCGAGCAGCCGTCCAACCATGCCCGACCGACCGACCACGACGGTGACGACGTCCTCCACGCCCGCGGCCTCGAGGGTCCGGCGCAGGTGCGGGAGGGTGTCCATGCGGCCGGTGCGGGGGTCGACCACCGAGGGGTCATGGTGCTCCCACCCGGGTTGGATCTCCTCGGAGCCGCGGTGATGGTCAACGGTCACGACGTGGCCACGGGCGACGCGCGCCGCGTCGGCAAGCCAGAGGGTCGACCGACCGCAATAGGAGCCGACCTCGATGATCGGGCCCGAGTCGACCCGAGCGAACGCCTCGATGCCCCAGCGACGGAGCGCGGCGCCCTCGTCGTCGGGCATGAATCCTCGGGTGACGGCGATGACATCGGCGAGTTCGGCGTCGATCGGTGGCGGCTCGCCGGGCATCCGGGGAGCATACGGCGCTGTCCCGAATCGGGTCCGAGGTGCCAACATGGCGAGGTGCAAGACGACGTGGATGCCCTGGTACGACTCCTCGACCTCGAACCGATCGAGGTGAACCTCTTCCGTGGTGTCTCTCCTGACGAGGACCGTCAACGCGTCTTCGGCGGGCAAGTCGCCGGCCAGGCCCTCGTCGCCTCGGCCCGCACGGTCGAGGAGCCCGGTCGCATGGTGCATTCCCTGCACGCCTATTTCTTGCGCCCGGGCGATCCGAAGGCACCGATCCTCTACGAGGTGGATCGCATCAGGGATGGCCGGAGCTTCTCTACCCGTCGAGTGGTCGCGATCCAGCACGGTCGGGCGATCTTCAACTTGCAGGCGAGTTTCCATGACCACGAAGCGGGTTTCGATTATCAGCCGCAGCCACGTGAGGACGTCCCCGAGCCCGAGTCACTCCCCGATTTCAAGACCCGGATGGAACCGCATCGAGATCGTCTCGGGCAGTGGCTCGATCTTCCCCGGCCGATCGACACCCGGTATGTCAACGGCGACCCGATGTCGCGATCCGGCCAGCGGTCGACCTCGCAACTCGTGTGGATGCGCGCTGACGGACGTCTCCCCGACGATCCGGTGCTCCATGCGTGCGTGGTGACCTACGCGAGCGATATGACCCTGCTCGACACAACGCTGCTCCCTCACGGTCGTTCCTACTTCGATGGTGTGCAGATGGCGAGCCTCGACCACGCGATGTGGTTCCATCGCCCGTTCCGCGCCGACGAATGGATGCTCTATGAGCAGCGAGCGATCTCGAGTTCTTCAGCGCGCGGTCTCGCGGCGGGTTCGATCTACACGAAAGACGGCGAGCTCGCGGTGAACGTCTCACAAGAGGGACTCATCCGTCCCACCTCGTGAGTGGCTCGGCGATCGTCAGCGCCGGGCCCCCATGAACATCCCTTTGAGGTCGTCGTAGTGCTCGATGACGTGTCCGGCTCCGAGCACGACCGCCTCGAGGGGAACCCTCGACATCCGGACGGGCACCTGGGTCTCGCGTTCGATCCTCGATGCGAGGCCTCGAAGCAAGCCTCCACCGCCCACGAGGTACATGCCTCGCACGAGGAAGTCTTGGGAAAGTTCGGGCGGCGCCTTCGAGAGGCATCGCGTGACCGAGGTGATGATCGACGACACGGGGTCTTCGATCGCCGCTCGGATCTCCTCCGGGGTGAGCTCGACGGTCTTCGGCAGTCCAGAGGTCAGGTCACGACCGCGCACCTCGGCCGGGACCTCGTCCTCGGTGACGTCGGCCGATCCGATCGCGAGCTTGATCTTCTCGGCGGTCTGATCGCCGATCGCGATGCCGTGCTCTCGACGGATATGACTCTGGATGGCCGAGTCGATGTCGAACGAGCCGACCCGCACGGCTTCGAGGGCGACGATGCCACCGAGCGAAATCACGGCGGTCTCGGTGGTGCCGCCACCGATGTCGATCACCATGTTGCCGACCGGCTCGTCGATGGGGAGGTCGGCGCCGATCGCCGCGGCCATCGGCTGCTCGATGAGGTTCGCATCGGCGGCGCCGGCGCGACGCGCGGCGTCGGTGACGGCGCGGCGCTCCACCTCGGTGATGGCTGAGGGCACGCAGATGACCACCTTCGGCCGCGTAAATCGGCTCACCCCGACCCGTTGGAGCAACAGCCGGATCATCCGCTCGGTGATCTCGAAGTCGGTGATCGCTCCACCGCGAAGGGGCCGCACGGCCACGATGTATCCGGGGGTGCGACCGATCATCTGCCAGGCCTCGCGCCCGGTGGCGAGCACCTCGCCGGTTTGGCGGTTGAGCGCGATGACGGTGGGTTCGTTGAGCACGATCCCCCGCCCCTTCATGTAGACCAGGGTGTTGGCAGTTCCGAGGTCGATGGCGAGGTCACGAGCCATGTTGATCGTCCTCGCTCGCTTCGTCGACGCCTCCGCCAGGGTGATCGGGCGCGTCGTCATCAGGGTCGAGTTCGCGGATGCGCTTGGTGACGCCGCGGCGCGCTTCGGGCGACAACGCGTCGATCTGACGCTGGAACGAGGCGACGGTGTCGCGGCGACGCCGCAGGTTGATACCGATCGCGATGACGAGTGTGCCGACGATGACCGCGGCGATGATCCAAGACGCCATCGGAGGATGCCTCAGCGCTCCGCGCCGGCGACCGACGTCGGCGGGATGGGGGGGTTCGCGCCCGTGGCCCAGTCGGATCCACCCGACCAGGTCTCGTGCTTCCAGATCGGGGCGCTCGCCTTGAGGGCGTCTATGCCATACCGAGCCGCCTCAAAGGCCTCGGGGCGGTGGGGGGCCGATACCGCGACGACCACCGATGACTCGCCGAGGCCGAGGGTCCCGACGCGATGGAGCATGACGACTCGGCCAGCAGTCGGCCACCGGCGCCGGAGTTCGGCGACGATCTCGGCGAACTTCTCGGTCACCTGCTCTTCGTAGGCTTCGTAGGTGAGCGAGGTGACGCCGTCGCGTCCGTCGGCATGGTCGCGGGTGGTTCCGGAGAAGAGCACCACGGCTCCGCAGTCGGGGCGAACCGCCCAGTCGTAGGCCTCTCCGATCGGCACGGGTGACTCGGTCAACCCCAGCCACTCATCACCGGAAATCGGAGCCCGCACAAGAGCACTGTAGCCCTCGGCCCCGTCCGGCGCTTGGGCGATCAGCGGCGGCGCGGTCGTAGGAGCCGAACCATGACGAGCACGAACGCGATCACGGCGGCCGCACCGGCACCGAGAGCGATCTCCTGGCGGCGCTTCGGCGTGACCGACGACCACCAGGCCCCCTCGGTGCCCTCGACGAACACCTGCTCGTTGGTCACCGTTGGTTCCCAGCCGAGGGCGCGGAGGCGATCATTAGCAACCACCCACCACGACCGGGTGTAGGCATCGAGGCCCGGCGGGATCGGGCCCCGCTGGAGTCGCCAGGTCAGCGAGGTGATCACCTCCACCGCGCGCTCGGGAAGCGGGAGTCGCAGTCGTCCTCCTCCGAGGGCGCGCACCCGGTCGCCGGGCACCCAGCCGTCGGGGGCGACGTTGACCACGCCGTCGGCCCGCTCGATAGCGCAGCGGACGACCGCGCTGGCGAGGTCGTCAATGTGGACGAATTGGGCACCGGGGTCCTCGCGGCCGAGTCGTCGTCCGTAACCCGCGGCGAGAGCTCGCGCGAGAGCGGAGGTCTCCCCGGACGATCCCTGCGCGCCGCTCATAACGACGGCAGGTCGCAACACGCTCACCGATCGGTCGGAGCCATCTCTGCGCCAATCGTCGATGGCGAGCTCCACTGCGGCGAGCTGTCGCGCGAACACGAATTCGTGTTCGGGTCGAACGATCGCGGCCTCGGTGAGCGGCACCGGGTTGCTGCGATGCGCTCCGTACACGAGAGCCGACGACACGAGCACGAGATGCGCTGGTGCTCGGTGGGCGAGTTCCGCGAGCAACGCCTCACCGAAACTGGTCACGCTGGCCGATCGGGCGCCGATGCGGTCGTGGTCACCGACGTCAAGATCGATGACGATGTCGACTGAGTCGACTTCGTCGTCCTCGACCAGACGTGTCGATCCGTCGGCGGCGAGGAGGTCGATGACTCGCCGGCCGAGCGCCCCGTCGCGTCCGCGCACGAGCACGGTGGTCGACTGTTGTGTCATCCCGAGGGGACGCTAGCCCTCAGTCCACGTAACATCCCCTCGATGGCCGATCCCCCCGAGCCGACCCCTGACGACCCCTTTTCGGGGCTCCCGTTGTTCGGTGACCTTTCGCGGATGCTGGCCGGGCAGGGCCCGATCAACTGGGATGCCGCTCGGCAGTTCGCTGTGTTGAGCGCGACCGGCGGAACCGTCGAGTCGAATGTCGACCCCGCGGCGCGCATGTCCTTCGAGGGGCTCACTCCGATCGCCGCCATGCAGGTAAGCGACGTCACAGGGATCGACTGCACCTCGGTCCGCCCCGAGCTCGTCACCCCCGGGGTGTGGGCCTCCAACACGCTCGACGCCTACCGGCCGCTGTTCACCGACCTCGCCACCTCCCTGTCGGCACCGGCCACGGAGGCACCGACCGACCCGATGGGCCAGATGTTCGCGGGCCTCTCCAAGATGATGGGGCCGGCGATGCTCGGTATGGCGGTCGGGTCGATGGTGGGAGACCTCGCCCGTCGCGCGTTCGGCACCCGCGATTTACCGATTCCGCGGGGCAACGACCGCGTCGAGTTGGTACCGGCAACCATCGACGCCTTCGCCGCCGACTGGTCGATCGGAACGGAGCAGATGCGCCTGTGGGTGCTCACCCAAGAACTCGCCGGCCAGGTGGTGGCCACGCGTCCGAACGTGCGCGCCCAACTGCTCTCGCTCGTGCAGCGGCATGTCGGAGGGTTCCGCCCTGATCCCGATGCCATTACGGAGCGTCTCGGAAGTCTCGACATGACCTCTGGTGATCCAATGGAGGCGCTTCAGGAAGCGCTCGGCGATCCGGAGGTCTTGCTCGGTGCTGTGCGCTCACCCGATCAGCTGGAACTTGAACCGTGGCTCGATGCCGCCGTCGCTGCCGTCGTCGGCTTGACCGACTGGTTCGTCGACGCGGTGGCTGTTCGGGTGGTCGGTGGCGAGGCGTTGACGATCTCCGAGGCGGTTCGCCGGCGCCGTAGCGAGACCGATCCAGCCGACGTGTTCATCCAGCGGCTGCTCGGGATCCGGGTCGACGGCGCTCAGGTCTCGGCCGGGAAGAACTTCGTGCAGGGCATCGTCGATCGGGCTGGAGAGGACGCCGTTGAGTTGCTGCTCTCCCATGCCGAGCCGCTGCCGACGCCGAACGAGATCGGCGCGCCCGGGTTGTGGCTCGCTCGGGTCACCGGTACGTGACGCCGCCTCAGTCGTAGACGTACGCGACAGCCGCCACTCCAGCCACGGCCGCTAGGTACACGAATCCGGCGGTTCCGGATACCGACAGCAGCACGGGAAGGGTCGCGCCGACCACCCATCCGAATTGGAACCGGCTCTCGTAGCGCGCGAAGGTTCGTCCTCGGCCGGTCTCGGGTCCGTCTCGTTGAACGATGCTCTCGAAGGCGAGTCGGCCGATCGCCGCCGACAGATTGACCGTGCCGGCGAGGACCACCCCGGCGAGTTCCCCTCCGATCATGATGGCGGCGAGCGCGGCGAGGGTGTCGAGTACGAGCGCGGTGGCGAGCATGTTTCGTTCGGCCACCAAACGACGCATGGTCTGAGCAATCGCGTTGCCGAACATGGTGCCGAGCGATCCCGCGCCGACCGCTGCTCCGAGCCACCACGACTCGGCTCCGGTGCCGCGATACCAGAGGGCGAGATGGAAGAGGGTGAAACCGGCCGCGGCTCGCAGCACGAGCATCGCCACCCACGCCGTTCGGAGATCACCGGCCTCGATGTCGTCGAGACGGCCAAGGGCGGCGGTCTCATCCACCGGCCCGCTCGAGGCGGGGAGGCCGATCGACCACCACAGGGCGAGGGCGAACAGCACCGCGCCGTAGGCGAGGGTCGGGCCTGACCCGACCACGAACTGCAGACCGGCCGCCGGGACGACGGCGACCGCTCCAACGAGGCCGGCGATGAGCCCGAGCTTGGAGTTGGCCTCGACCAGTTCAGCCTCGTTGCGCACCACGGAGGGCACGATCGCCGACTTCGAGACCGCGTAGGTCTTCTGCAGCACGAGCGCGACGAACACGAGTGGGAATAGCCAGAGGTCATCGGTGAACCAGATCATGGTGACCTGGATGATGAGTCGAGCGAGCGCGGTCATGCGGATCACGAGGCGTCGACCTCCCCGCACCCGATCGATCATCGGTCCGATCATCGGCGCGACGATGAGGAACGGGGTGAAACTGACCAGCAAGAACCCGAGCAGGCGGGTTCGGGTGCCGTCGAGATCGACGTCGAAGAAGAACGAGTCAGCGAGGGCGACGACCATGGCCGCCTCGCCGGCCATCATCGCGGCATGGGTGCGAGCGAGGTGCCGGAACCTCGATCCGCCGTCCTCGCGCACGACCGCCGATCGTAGGCGGCCCGCCACTGAGACGGGTGGTCGGCTCAGGCCGAGTCGGGGCGTTTGGGGCGCTCGAACTTGTAGCCAAGGCCGCGAATGGTGATGATCCGCGTCGGGGCACTCGGGTCGTCCTCAATCTTCGAGCGAAGACGCTTGATGTGCACGTCGAGCGTCTTGGTGTCACCGACGTAGTCGCTACCCCACACCCGATCGATCAGCATTTCCCGCGTGAGAACTCGACCAGCGTTCGTGAGGAGCAGGCGGAGCACGTCGAACTGCTTGAGGGGCATCGGCACGATCTCACCGCCGATTGTCACGACGTGCTCTTCCGGGTCGAGCGAGACATCGCCAACGACGATCGTCTCGGTGCTCGGGAGGGCGATCTCACCAGTTGAGTCCCGTTGGGAGCGCCTCAACGCCGCTCTCATGCGAGCCACCAGTTCGCGGATCCGATACGGCTTCGTGACGTAGTCGTCGGCGCCGACTTCGAGTCCGACCACCGTGTCGATCTCGCTGCTCTTGGCCGTGACCATGATGATCGGCACATCAGATGTCTGTCGGAGTCGTCGACAGACATCGATGCCGCTCATCTTCGGCAGCATCACGTCGAGCAACACGATGTCGGGGGAGCATCGCTCGAACATCTCGAGAGCCTCATGCCCGTCACGTGCGACCTCGACCGCGAAACCCTCACGCGAGAGCCCGAGTCGGACGGCCTCAATGAACGATTCTTCGTCCTCGACGAGCAGAACCGTCTGCTGACTCATGTTGTCTGGACCTCCTGCTCGGCCCGTGAAGCATCCTCAGGGGGATCGACTGGTTGCGAATTCGGAATCCGGAGCACGAAGGTGCTCCCCTCCCCTTCCACCGACATCACTTCCACCGAACCACCATGGTTGGTGGCGACGTGGCGAACGATCGCGAGCCCGAGCCCCGTCCCGCCCGTGCCCCTGCTCCGCGCTTTGTCGACTCGGTAGAAGCGCTCGAAGATCCGCTCAATCTCACGCTGTGGGATACCGACGCCCTCGTCGGACACGGTGAACGCCACGGAGTCGCCATCATCCGAGATCGAAAGATCCACGCGGCCACCCTCCTCGGAATACTTCACCGCGTTCTCGACGAGATTCCCGATCGCGGAGGCGAGTTGTCGCGGTTCGCCGACAACGGTGGTCGGCTCGGCCGACTCGCTCAGGTGCACCTCTACGGATCGCTCGCGGGCTGAGTGGCGCACGCGCTCGGCCGCGGCCTGCATCAAACTGACCGCGTCGAGCGGGATGGTTGCGATCTCGGTCCCAAGTTCGATCTCGGTCAGCTGAAGGAGGTCATCGATGGTGCGCGCGGCGCGCTCGGCCTCGAAGACCATGCGACCGATGAGGCGCTGCGTCGTCTCCTGGTCGTCCTCGCCCAGCAAGGCGTCCGCCAAGACGGCCATCGCCCCAACGGGTGTCTTCAGTTCGTGACTGATGTTGGCGACGAAATCGGTCCGCATCGCGTCGAGGCGTCGGCGCTCGCTGATGTCATCCGCGAGAGCGACCGCGCCGCCTCCCGGCAATGGCGAGGTGTGCACGACGACCACCTGTTTGGGAGGGCCGAAAAACTCGAGAGTCTCCTCAGAGTCGGTTCCAGCGAGGGCGCGCTCGAGCTGGCGTTCGATCGCCTCTTCGATGAGATACCCGGAGTGGGAGGAACGCAGTCGCTCCGCGGCGGAGTTCCGCAACACGATGCGGCCTGACGGGTCGATTTGGACGATCGCAGTGCGGAGCTGATCAACGAGTTCGTTGATCCCCACTGGCACAGGAACGGGAGTCGGTGAGGCCGGGGTCCCCTCTACGGGAGATCTCCTGCGACGAGCCGACCAAACGGCGCATGCCAGGGCACCGATCGCCACACCAATCAGAGCCGAGAGCGCGTCCACGAGGATTCAGCGCTCGTTGGAGTCGGCGGCCTCTGTCGAACGGCGTGACTCGTGTTCAGGCAACCACCCAGTCGCGATGTAGCAGACCTTGTTAGCGAGATTCACCGAGTGATCACCAAGGCGTTCATAGAAGCGGCCGACGAGAGCGAGTTGTACGGCGACCTGAAGATCGATCGAGCCAGCCGCATGACTCTCGAGGATCTGCTGGATGAACTGTCGATGCAGATCGTCAAGGAATGAATCGATATCCGGCAGCGCCGCTGCGCGTACCGCGTCGACAGCGGCATAGGCGTCGAGTGCTTGGCGGTACTCGGCCTGGGCTTGGTCGCTGAGCTTTTGGATGATGCCTCGAAGTTTCGGATCGAGCTCATGTCCGTAAATACGTCGAGCGGCCTTGCAGATGTTGCAGCACAGGTCTGCCGAGCGCTCCATCTCGGAGGAGATCTTGAGTGCGGTAGCCACCTGCCGCAGGTCACCAGCCACCGGGGCTTGAAGGGCGAGGAGTGAAAGGGCTCGTTCCTCGATCGAGGTTGCCCGAGTGTCGACGTCAGCGTCACCAAGAATCACGTACTCGGCACCCTCAAGATCCTGTTCGAGAAGTACTGCTGTGACTCGAGGGATCAGGTCGATCACCGTCGCCCCAAGGCGAACGATTGCGTCGCGGATCTCCTCGAGGTCACCGTGGAAACCGGCCCGAAGCTCGCCCATCAGCCGAACCTCCCGGTGACGTAGTCCTGTGTGGCTTGCTGTGCGGGATTCGAGAAGATCCGTTTGGTCTCGTCGATCTCAATGAGTCGACCGGGCTTTCCGGTTCCGGCGATGTTGAAGAACCCGGTCCGGTCGCTCACCCGCGCCGCCTGCTGCATGTTGTGAGTGACGATCACGATCGTGAAGTTCTGCTTGAGTTCAAGCATGAGCTGCTCGATCGCGAGAGTGGAGATCGGATCGAGAGCGGAGCACGGCTCGTCCATCAGCAACACGTCCGGTTCAACGGCGGTCGCACGCGCGATGCACAGCCGCTGCTGCTGCCCACCCGAGAGCCCAGACCCAGGCTGGTCGAGCCGGTCTTTCACTTCCTCCCAGAGATTGGCTCCACGGAGCGACCTCTCAACGATCTCGTTCGTCTCGGCGCGCCGCAACTTCCCAGAGTTGAGGCGGATGCCCGCGACGACGTTGTCGTAAATCGACATCGTCGGGAAGGGATTCGGTCGCTGGAACACCATGCCGACACGCCGACGGACCGCGACCGGGTCGACTTCCGAACCGTAAAGATCGACTCCATCGAGCCGGACGGAACCTTCCACTCGAGCACCATCGATGACCTCGTGCATCCGGTTCAACGACCGAAGGAACGTCGACTTGCCGCAGCCCGAGGGACCGATGAGGGCCGTGATCGACTTCGATTGGATGTGCATATCAACATCGGCCACCGCGAGAAAGTCTCCGTAGAAGATGTTGAGCCCAGCAACCACGACACCCCGCTCAGCGTGATCGTCAACTTGGCTTGGTTCGCTCAACCGCGAGTCGTTGGTCACCGGAATTCCTCTCGTTATCTGTCCGCTCAGCATCATCGCAGACCCTTCGGTTTCAGCACGTTGGCGAGTACTCGCGCGAGCACGAAGAGAGTCGCCACGATCAACACCAGCATCAGCGCTGCCGCCCAGGCCCTCGCAACGCCCGCCTCAGTGGGGATTCCGGGTTGCACATATTGGTAGTAGGTGAACACCGGAAGGCTGGTCATGCGGCCGTCGAAGGGGTTCACGTTCGTTTCCTGTGCGAGCCCAGCGGCGATGAGAAGGGGAGCCGTCTCGCCGATGACGCGGGCGACAGCCAGGGTTGTCCCAGTCAGAACGCCGGCGATGGCGGTTGGAATTACCACCCGCAGGATCGTGCGCCACTTCGGAACCCCGAGCGCGTAGGACGCCTCGCGGAGTTCGTTCGGGACAAGGCGGAACATCTCCTCAGCGGAGCGGACGACCACGGGGGTCATCAGGACCGATAGAGCGAGTCCACCTGCAAGGCCAGTTCTGCTACCCGGCCCAAAGACGATGACGAAGAGCGCGTAGGCACACAAGCCAGCGACGATCGATGGAATGCCCGTCATCACATCGACCATGGTGGTGATCGCACGAGCGAGTCGACCCCGTCCGTATTCCACCAGGTACACCGCGGTGAGCAAGCCGAGAGGTACCGCGATGGCGGCGGCGAGACCTGTGATTATCAACGTGCCGACCATGGCGTGAAACGCTCCGCCAGCAGCGAGTCCGTCCCGCTGCGCGAGAAGTTCTTCTGGGCTCAGCCGCATCGTCCCTCGGAGAAACTTGCCGTCGAATCGGCCCACTCCCTCGCGGATCACGGTCCACGTCACCGAGAGCAGGGGCAACATCACCAACGCGAAGGCCACCGTGACAGTCGCTCGCATGAGGCGGTCGGTGGCCTGACGTCGGCCCTCAAGAGCACGGCTCCCGACGTAGATCAACGCGACGTAAGAGAGCGCGGTGACAACCAGGACCCATCCCCACTTTCCGTCGCCGAGCAGGTTCGGGATGCTGATGCCGAGCAACAGCGCGGCACCGGCTATCGACCCCTGAACGTTGCGTGACATTCGGCGAGCACCAACCACCGAGGCCGAGCGATCATCCAGCACCGTGGTCATCCGTCGGCTCCTGAGAAGCCGGCATTGGCAATGCGCCGGGCGAACGCGTTCACGAGGAACGTGATGCCGAAGAGCACGAGGCCGGTCGCGATCAGTCGGTTGACATCGAGGCCGTACGCCTCGGGGAACTTGAGAGCGATGTTAGAGGCGATGGTGTTGGAGTTCTGGTTGGTGAGAACGCTCCAGAAGTAGCCATCGCTCGGCGAGAGGATGATCGCGACGGCCATCGTCTCGCCGAGAGCCCGCCCGAGGCCGAGCATGCAGCCGCTGATCACGCCGGAGCGGCCGTAGGGAAGCACCGCTTGGCGGATCATCTCCCACTTCGTGGCGCCAAGTGCGAGCGAGGCCTCCTCGTGGAGGCGTGGCGTCTGCATGAAGGACTCGCGTGAGATCGCCGTGATTATCGGCAAGATCATCACGGCGAGCACCACCCCGGCCGTCAGCATCGATCGCCCACTCGTCGAGATGGTTCCCGAGAAGAACGGCAGGAAGTCCAGATTCTCGTTGAGCGAGGGGTAGAGGTTTCCGGAGAGGATCGGCGCCACGACTGTCACCCCCCAGATGCCGAAGACGACACTTGGAATCGCCGCGAGCAGATCCACGAGGTAGCCGAGAGTCTGAGCGAGGCGTCTTGGGGCGTAGTGACTGATGTACAGCGCGACTGCGACCCCGAGAGGAGCCGCGATCAGGAGAGCGAGGGACGCCGCGTAGACGGTGCCGAAGACGAGCGGTCCGACGTATTGAAGAAAGTTGTCACTTCCGGACATCTCCTCGGTGTCGCCGAAGATTCCCGTGCGTCCCTCCACAATGAGGAATGCCGCCACGCCGGCGAGGATGATCAGAATGTTGATGCCGGCCGCCCTCGAGAGCCCGGAGAACACGCGGTCACCGAGACTCCCGCGTGATGGCGGCGAGGAGGGTTCCGAGGCGCTTTCGGGGTTGAGGAGTGTCACGTGGTGGTTGGTCCGCGAATTGAGCAGTTCGTTATCGAATCGATTCGGTTGTGGGGGTGGGGTGCCTCTGGCACCCCACCCCCAATCCGAGTTTGAGGTTAGTGAGGTCAGCCGGCGACGCTGATCGCCGCGATGGACTTCTGGATTTCGGCCTGGACCTCATCAGAGATCGGAGCCGAACCAGCCGAAGTCGCCGAAGCCGCCTGGCCCTCGTCGGAGCTGACGTAGGTCATGAACGCCTTCACCAAGTCGGCCGTCTCTTGATCGGCGTACTCGAGACACACGATGTGATACGACACCAGCGCGATGGGGTAAGTATCCGCCGACTCTGGCGCCCGATTCACCTCAATAGCGAAGTCGAACTCATTACGACCAGCGGTACGCACCGACGAGTCCACGATCCGGCCAGCAGCCTCGGGCGAGAACTTGACGAACGAACCAGCCACGCCAACCGCGGCAGCCGGGAGATCGCCGATCTGAGAAGCATCGGCGTAACCGATCGAGCCCTCACCAGCGTTCACCGCAGCAACAACACCAGAGGTCTGAGGAGCACCCTCACCACCACCAGGGCCATCGGCGTCCCACGCCTCGATCGCTCCATAGGTCCACACATCAGGCGCAGCCTGAGACATGTAGTCCGTGAAGTTCTCCGTCGTGCCCGACTCATCGGCGCGGTGCACCGGGTTGATCGCGAGATCCGGCAGATCCACACCCGGGTTGTCCGCGGCGATCGCAGCATCCGACCAGTTCGTGATCTGGTTCGCGAAGATCCCCGCGATCACCTCAGGCGACAACTGCAGAGTCGTACCCGCCACCGACGGCAAGTTGTAGGGAATCGCGATCGGCGAGATGTAGTGAGGCAGGTTGATCGCACCGAGATCCCCGGCGCACACCTCCTTAGAGGCCTCCCACTCATCATCTTTCAACGCAGCATCCGAGCCAGCGAAGTCCGAACCTCCACCAAGGAACTGCTTACGGCCGCCACCAGAGCCGATCGGGTCGTACTCAACCGTCACCGTCGGATACGCAGCTTGAAAGCCGGCCTGCCAACCGAGCATCGCCGCAGCCTGCGACGAAGCACCAGCACCAATCAACGTGCCCGAAGCCGCGGCAGCGGACTCTTCGTCCGCCATCGATTCACCGTTGCCGCCACCACAGGCGGCGATCACGAGCGACGTGGCCGCTGCGAATGCGACGAATCGCTTGGAAT